>JBPCTA010000490.1:0-4824 GCA_051006595.1 Pirellulales bacterium | reverse complement strand
CAATGACTCCATTACGCTGCCCGCGTCAGGTCCATTCATCGTGACCTCCAATCTGTCGCTCCTTCAGGGGAAACTCCTCCAGGTCGGTTTCAGCATGGATGGCATCAACGGCAATCCTGTCAACGCGGGTTCGAACGGAAGCGTCAGCGTGTCCGTGGTGCCGGAGCCTTCCTCGGTGGCCATGATGGCAGCGGCCGGAGTTGGGTTGGTGGTGGCCGGCTGGAGCCGCCGCCGCAAGTCCTGACCCACGCCGACGTCCGCTGAAAGTCGTCCATGGGCCCGGGAGGCCTTGACCTCCCGGGCCTTTTTGGTACTATTCCTGAAACAGTTCCGACTCATCAGGGAGTCCATCCTGATGAGTCGGCAGATGGGTGTGGGTCTGCCGGCGGGTGGGGCAACTTCTGAGGGTGCGGCTGTGCCGAGTGTCCGAGCCATCGCGTCGCGGTTGGAGGTGTCGCCGGCCACGGTGTCGCGGGTGCTCAACAACCATCCCGATGTGGATGAAGCCACCCGCGAACGGGTGCTCGCCTACATCAATGAGATCGGCTATGTGCCTCGGGTGGGGCGGCGAATCACCAACGTGATCGCGTTGGCCTATCCCGACGAGCCGGTGCGGTCCGAATACGGGGCCTTCGAGCCGGCGCTTTTGAGCGGGATCATGCGGGGCCTCGAGGAGCAGCACTTCGATCTCAAGCTGCTCAGCATTCGCCGCGACAAACTTCCGAGCGAGACCTACACGCAGTTTTTCCTTCGAAAGGGCATTCGCGGAGTGGTGCTGCGGTGCTTCCGCTACAACCGCCAGGTGATCACGAGCATCGCCGAGGAGGGTTTCCCTTGCGTGGTCGTCGCCGCGGAGTTCGACGAGCCCAAGGTCAACTTCCTTCGCGCGGATTCGTATCCCAGCAGTCGGCGGGCGGTGGAACACCTGATCGGCCTTGGCCATCGGCGGATCGGGCTGGCCGTGCACAACGTGCCTGACACCGATCACGCAGACCGTCGACGGGCCTACGACGACGCGCTCTACTGCGCGGGAATCAAGGTCGATCCGGCGCTCGTCATGGAGCTTCCCGCCGGTATCTCGTCTGGCGAACAGGTGCTTGATTCTCTGCTCGGTTTGCAGCAGCCAGCCACGGCGATTTTCGCCACCAATCCCATGACGGCGCTCGGCATCATGCGGCGGGCGCAGGAGCGGGGCATCGATGTGCCGCGGGATCTTTCGGTGGTCGGCGTGGACGACAGCGACGTGCGGATGCATGTCTGGCCGCGGCTGACGGCCGTGACCCAAGACGCGTCGGCCCTCGGTCTCGAGGCGGCCCTCTGGCTCACGAGGGCGATCACGGTTCACAAGACGGCCGCCTTGGGCGGCGCATGCCGCCGCACAATCGCCACGAGTTTTGAAGTCAATGGCACGACGGCCGTCGCGCCGGGCGTGGCAACGGCTCAGGCGGTGCAGGGAGTTCAGGTGGGCATCGACCATCGGCCGGATCCGGCCAAATCGACCAAGAAAGTGAGGCGATCATGAGGCGGAATCGTGGTGCATGGGGCGTGGCGATGGCCGTCGCCTTGTTGGCTGCAGGGGGCTCGACCATGGCTCAAGCCGGGAACTGGGTCGGCTATGTGAACACTTGGAGCGGCGATCCGTTGGCTGGCGGATCGTACCTCTGGGGAAGCCAGTGGGGCGTGTCAGACTTAAAGACGGTGATCGTCAGCGGGGTAGGATCCGGATTCACCATCACCGACAACATCCTCGACCTGTATCCCAACTACAACACGTACGCCAACGGTGTGGGCGACCCCTACTGGCGAAACAACGGCGGAGCCGGCCCGCGGGGCAACAAGTGGCTGGAGGCGAGCACGCTCGTATCGTCCACCGTGTCTGCCGATACGGCCGTGTTCACCGGCACCGTGAGCAGTTTCTCACTCGCCCCTGAGTTCAGGGCAGAAGCCTTCATCAAGGTTTTTGACAGTTCCTATAATCTCGTGGGTCAGCAGACCCAGCCGTTGACCGCCACGGGCAACTTCTCGCTTTCGTTTGACACCGTTTTCTTTCCGGGATTCAATCTCCAGAAAGGCTTCACAGTGTCCGGCACCAATGCGAATCCGGCGTTCGAGTCTGCCAATGGGCTGCTGCGAGTGATCACGGAGCCCAGCGGCGGCAGTGCCATCGTCATCAACGTGGGATCGGGCACGACGCGGACGCAGGCGCAGGCTGGATATCCTTCGATTCCAACGGCGCTTCTGCTCACCAAAACCGGCAGTGGCACGGTCGTGTTCGACGCGGCCAATTCCTACACTGGGCCTACGAGCATCGACAAAGGAACGCTCCGCGTATCCAGCACCGCCGGCCTGACGGCCAGCCCGGTGACGATCGCCTCCGGCGGCAAACTCGAGGTTGCCGCCGCCGGTTCCACGAGTCTGGCGGGTGTGACCGTCGGCATTGGCGGCAACATGGCGCTCGGTAGCGGCCAGCCGCAGACCGTCAGTCTCCAAACGCTGTCGATCAACTCAACCGTCCCGCTCACGATCAATAGTGCAACGATGACGAATGGTTACATGAATGTTTTTGATCGAGCCAGCGGCACCTACGATCCCACGGTGAGTGGGCCCTGGGCGGTGCCCGACCTCCGGGCTGATTTCACCAGTGGCACGAGCGTCACGCTCTCGCCCTGTTACGTGAGCGATACAAGTTCCTTCTGGTACACGCCCAGCGGCCAGCCCGGCGCCGAGGGCAACAAGATCATGGAGGCGAATCTCTACGGACAGGCCGACGGAACCTACGCCGGCAAGACCGTGTCGTTCAGTGGCACGGTGCCGAGCTACTCGCTCCTGAGCGGCTCTGGCAACTGGTCTGTAAAGGCGTTTGTAAGGGACTTTGCCGCTGATTTCAGCTCGTTCACCGAGTCGCAAGCTGCGATTTCCACGACCGGCAGTTTTTCTGTCAGCTTGGCGACTGTCAACGATCCGACCCGTCATGTGCAGTGGGGTTTGCAGACCACCGGCCCGGACGTCTGGATCACCGACCTGGCATCGAAGGGAACCGTGGTGGTGAACGCCGTGCCCACGGCAAGTCCGCAGGGCGGCAAGGTCGATGTCGGCACGGGACGGGTGACCGTGGCCTCGGGGCTCGCTCCGGCCTCGCTCGTGGAGGGAATTGTGGCTGGCAGGGGCGATGGATCGTGGAACGGGTCGCTGGGCATCACGTCGGCTGCTGTGGCCGCCAATGTTGCCCTCGGTGTTCCGCGCGCGGTCGGCTGGATCGAAAACGGCGGCGGGTCGGTGACGTTTGCCTACGCGGCCCTCGGCGATACCAACCTCGACTGGCAGGTTGACGTGCTGGACGTTGCCAATGTTCTCGCCGCCGGCAAGTTCAATACCGACGGTGCGGCCACGTGGGCGCAAGGTGATTTCAACTACGACGGCATCGTGAATGTGCTCGACACCGCCGACTTCGTCACCACCGGCCTCTACAACGCGGGCGTCTACAACCCGCCGACAGGAGCAGTTGGAGCCGTCGCCGCGGTCCCGGAGCCCTCGACGCTCTGCATGCTGGCGATCGGCGGCCTCGGCTTCGGGCTCTTTGGCGGTCGCCGTGCTCGTGTGCGCAAGCCGGGCTTTACGCTTGTAGAGCTCCTGGTCGTGATCGCGATCATCGCGACGCTCATCGGGCTGCTCCTGCCGGCCGTGCAGTCGGCCCGCGAGGCGGCACGCCGCTCCCAGTGCTCGAATCAATTGAAGCAGGTGGGGCTGGCGATTCTCCAGACGGAGAGCGCCTCTCGGATGTTTCCCAGCGGCGGCATTTCCCCCTATCCGAAGATCGAGGACTACTCCAGCGGTGGCAAGGCCTTCGGTCCGGACAAGCAGGGGCTGTCGTGGGGTTTTCAGATTCTGCCGTACATGGAAGGAGGCAGCATCGCGGCCATCACCAACACGCCGCAGATTGCCAACTCCGTGGTGCCGACCTTCTTCTGCCCGTCGCGTCGCGGCCCCACGAGCTATGTCAACACTGACAGTGCCCGGGTCACGAATCAGGGCATCAGTGGACCGGTCACGTATTGGCTGACCGACTATGCGTCCGTCCATCCAGGGCCGAGCCGCACCGAGAACTCCGCGATCTTCGATGCGGCGGTCAAGATGTCAACGCCGGTGGCCGGCGAAGCCACCAGCACGGCAGGCTGTTCAAGCGGGTATGGATACTGGGGGAAGGGCGCCGCCCTGATGGATTTCGCATCCACGCTCTTGCAGACGAATACTCAGAATCCGTCGCCGGTCACGGGATTCAAGGGTGTGATCGGGCGAAGCAACTATCTGGTTTCGAGCGGTACGACGCGATTGAAATACACCTCCAACGCGAAGATCAAAGACATCGCAGACGGTCTGAGCAAGACAATGATGGTCTTCGAGAAGCGGCTGATTGTGCCCTACGTGCCGGGTAGCGCCGACGATGACGAGGGCTGGTCGGCAGGCTGGGATTTCGACACCGTGCGAACGACATACTGCATACCGGTGCAGGACTCGACGCAACGGGTGACCAGCGGCGACAGCAAGGGGTCCTTCCGCAGTCCTGGGTCGGCGCACGCCGCCGGGATCAATGCCGTGTTCGCCGACGGTTCGGTCAGCATGATCAACTACGACGTCGATCCGGCAACCTTCAACTGTCTCGGACATCGTGAGGATGGCGAGGCGATCAACTACAACCGGTGACTCCCGGGTGCCCGCAAAATGGCCAGCGGCTCTAGCCGTTGCTGACGCCGAAGGCGCGGTTGAACCCGATGCAGGACGAAGGATGGACGAGACGCATGGTCGAGCGGTTTCAGTGTTTCGCGG
>JBPCTA010000489.1:0-3085 GCA_051006595.1 Pirellulales bacterium | reverse complement strand
CCATCCGAGAAGCCGTCTACGAGAGATGGCCGCGGAGGTCGTCGGCCTGACGACGGATTGCGCGGAGGTCGGCAGCCGGCTTTCGCTGCAGGTTTTTCAGCTGCATCGTCATCCGCTGATTCTTTCCGAGCAGCTTCTCGTGCCGCGCGAGGAAGTCCCAGTAGAGCGTCGTGAACGGGCAGGCCTCGGGGCCGGTGGCCTGCTTCGGGTCGTAGCGGCAGCCCTTGCAGGCGTTGCCCATGCGGTCGATGTAGGCCCCGGTGGCACAGTAGGGCTTCGACGCCATCACGCCGCCGTCGGCAAACTGGCTCATACCGAGCGTGTTCGGCAACTCCACCCACTCGACGGCATCGACATAGACGGCGAGATACCAGCGGTGCACGTCCTGCGGCCTGACGCCCGCGAGCATCGCGAACAGGCCCGTCACCATCAGCCGCTGGATGTGGTGGGCGTAGCCAAAGCGGAGCGTCTGCGAGATCGCATCCCGTAGGCAGTTCATCTCCGTTTCGGCCGTCCAATAAAAGTGTGGCAGGGGAAGGTCGGCGCCGAGGGCATTCCGCTGTTCATACTCCGGCATGAACTGCCAGTAGATGCCGCGAACATACTCCCGCCAGCCGAGGATCTGCCGAATGAAGCCCTCGGTCGATTCGAGCGGCGCCTTGCCCTGTCGCCAGACCCGCTCGGCCCCCGCGACGACGTCTCGCGGGTCGAGGAGCTTCATGTTCATCGCCTGCGCGAGCCGGGAGTGGTAGAGCCAGGGCTCGCCGGTCCACATCGCGTCTTGATAGGTGCCGAAGTGCGGCAGGCGGTGGGCGAGAAAGTCGTCGAGCGCGGCCCGGGCGTCAGCCGGGGTCACCGGCCAGTCGAAGTCGGCCAGACTGCCGGGATGCGTGGCGAATCGCCTATTGACCAACTCGATCACACCCGTCGTGACACCGTCGGCCGCGAAGCGAACCGGTGCAGGAAGCCTGCCCGGGCCTGCCTTGGGAAACGCACCCCGATTCTCGGCGTCGTAGTTCCACGCGCCGCCAGCGGGCTCGCCGTCGTCTATGAGCACGCCGAACGTTTTTCGCAGCGGCCGGTAGAAGTATTCGAGCCGCAGTTGCTTGCGGCCGGCGGCGTGCGCCGCGAAGTCCTCCCGTGACGAAAAGAAGTGCCGGTCGGTCCGGATCTCGAGCGGCACCTTGGCCTCGGTCGCGGCTGCCCGCAAGGCCTCCTGCACTCGCCACTCACCCGGCTCGACCACGACCAGCCGCTCGGGAAATCGGCCGCTGCGACGGTCGTTCTCGAGGCTCGCCTTGAGCGCAGCGGCGAGCGACGGCGGCTCGCCCTTTCGCACCGTCCTGGTGAGTTCCGTGTAGTCGACCCCGATCTGCTCGGCGAGGAGCGCATCGCGAAAGTGTCGCATGGCCGCGAGAAACACGGCGATCCGCGCCTTGTGCGTCCAAACGTGCGTCGATTCCTCCGCCACCTCGGCCATCCATACCCGGTCACGGTCGCGATCAAAGCCGTCGAAGGCCGCGCCGCCGCGGTCGAGTTGGTCGCCGAGCACGAGTACGAGATGCCGCGTCATGAAGTCTCCTCGGAGTCATCTTCAGAGTATCGTAATAGGACCGCACGGAGTCGTCCCGATGCCGACCTGGAAAACATCCGCCGAGACAGCCGACGCCGTCGTGTCGCGGATTGCAAGCGGCATGAACGTGTTCGTGCATGGCGCGGCAGCAACGCCCACGCCGCTGCTCGACGCCCTCGCCCGTCGGACGGATCTCCGCGACGTGCGGCTCTGGCACCTGCATCTCGAGGGACCGCTGGCCTTCGCCGCGCCGGAGCATGCCGGCCGGTTTCGCTCCACCTCACTCTTCACCGGCGGGGGCCTCCGCGAGCCGATTGCCGAGGGCCGGGCCGACTTCGTGCCCATCTTTCTCTCCGACATCCCCCGACTGTTCACCAGCGGCCGGGTGCGGCTCGATGCCGCGATCGTGCAACTCTCGCCCCCCGACCGCCACGGCACCTGCACGCTTGGCACGAGCGTCGATGCCGCCCGGGCGGCCGTCGACACGGCCGGGATCGTGCTCGCCGAGATCAACGAGCGGATGCCGCGCACGCACGGCCACACCGCGGTGGCTGGCGACCGTGTCGCAGCCTGGTGCGGCACGGATCGCGACCTGCCGGGCCACGGGCCGCTGCCGCCGAGCGACGTCGAGGCCCGGATCGGTGAGCACGTCGCCGCGCTGGTGGAAGACGGGGCGTGCCTCCAGTTGGGCATCGGAGGCATTCCCAACGCCGTGCTCGCCAGGCTCGAGCACCATCGCGACCTCGGCATCCATTCCGAGATGTTCTCCGACGGCGTGGTGCAGCTGATCGAGTCGGGGGCGGTGACCAACGCCCGCAAGTCGATCCATCCGGGGAGAACGATCGCCAGCTTCGGAGTGGGCAGCCGCCGGCTCTACGACTTCGTCGACGACAACCCGCTGGTCGAGTTTCATCCCTGCGACCGGACCAACGACACGAACCTGATCCGCAAGATCGACCACGTGGTGGCGATCAACTCAGGGCTCGAAATCGATCTCACCGGGCAGGTCTGCGCCGACTCGATCGGCCACCGCGTCTATTCCGGCATCGGCGGCCAGATGGATTTCGTCCGGGGCGCTGCGATGAGCCACGGGGGCAAGCCGATCATTGCATTGCCTTCGACGGCGGTGAACGGCACGGTGTCGCGGATCGTAGCCGAACTCAAGCCCGGGGCCGGAGTCGTGACGACCCGCGGCCACGTCCACTGGGTGGCGACGGAACACGGCGCCGTGGACCTCCACGGCAAGACGCTGGCCGAACGCGGCCGGCTCCTCGTCTCGATTGCCCACCCCGAGTTTCGCGACGAACTGCTCGCACGGCTTCACGAACTCGGCCGGTCGTGAGCCGCTGGTTGTCGGGGCAGCCCGCGGCCTCACGGCCGGTCGGCTTGTACGAAAGGGGCATGAACTCAGCGAGGGGCTGCCCGTGCCCCGGAGCAGGCGTATGACGACAAGCGTAGCCAGGATGGCGAAGCGCCGGCGGCATCCGAGTGAGCGAAGCCCAGGATGGGCGC
>JBPCTA010000488.1:0-4674 GCA_051006595.1 Pirellulales bacterium | reverse complement strand
CCGTAGGAGCCGGAGGTGCCATAGCTGCCACCCGACGAGCCGCCGGAGGATCCGCCGGACGAGCCATAGCTGCCGCCAGAAGATCCGCCCGACGAGCCGCCGGATGAACCGCCAGACGACCCCGACGAGCCGTACCCGCCGTAGCGGTGATGCCAACCAGCCTGCACGTCGCAGGCCGCCGCGGTAACCGCGACGAACGAAACCACACCAGCGATCCGGACCCAGCGACGATGCGCCAACATGTCGGTCTTGCTCCCGTGAAATTTTGCCACCGGCCGCCGCCAGCCCCGAACCGGTTTCGAGGAGCAAACACGCCGTTGGGCCAAAGATAGTTTGCCGATTGGGCAAATCAAGGAAGCTGCGAAGGATATTCCGCCAAGGCAGCTTCTCCGGAGGGTGCGGAACGCGAGCGCGCCGGGCTCGTTGGGCCTCGCAAAGACCTATTTTTCCCGGATACCTTCACTCTTCGGACCACCGAAACGGCCTATCTCGGCAGGCCTTCCACGGTGATCTCGTCTGCGTCGAGCTTACCCGTGCCACCCCCCATGCCCACCATCAGGCTGGCCTCGCGGGCCCAGTTCGGAACGCTCACCACCTCGTCCACCGGCCGCCAGGCAAACGTCCCGGACCAGGGTCCCAGCGTGGCGACCGCCGATCGCTTCCGCTGTTCGTCGAGAAACTTGAACAGCACGAGCGGCTGCTCGTCATCGCTGCGGCCCGCGGCGACGTCCTCCCCGCGGAGCATGAGCCGCACCCGCAGCCGACCGATGCCCCGCCCATCGACGGCGAAACCCTGAAAGATCTGCGCCGGCCGGCCGGGCTCGGTGTTGTGCAGGCGAAGATACTGGCCACGGTCCCCTGCCCCGCCCTGCCCGATCTCGAACTGCCGGCCGTAATACCAGGCCGCCGGCTGCGAGACGTCTTCGGCCATCTCCTCGAATCCACCATTGCGGACCACGGGCCGTCGGCCATCGGGCAGCACGCGGCGCGATGCCTCCGCCGTTCCGGTCATGGGCACGAAGAGCGTGGGCTCGAGCGTCTCGCGGACGAGTGCTCCAGATCGCTTCGTGATCCGGATCAGTTTCTGATCGAATCGCTCGCCGACCGGGATCACCATTCGCCCTCCCTCCGCGAGTTGATCGAGCAGCGGCTGCGGCACGTCTTCCGGCGAACAGGTGACGATGATGCCGTCGTAGGGCGCATGCTCGGGCCAGCCCTGAAAGCCGTCACCGGTCCTCGTGACCACGTTCGTGTAGCCGAGTCGCTTGAGGGTGCGGGCGGCCTTGGCCGCCAGCGGCTCCTTGATCTCGATCGAATAGACGGTCTTCACCAGCGGCGCGAGCACCGCCGCCTGGTAGCCGCTACCGGTGCCGATCTCGAGCACCCGATCGCCCGGTTTTGGCTCGAGGCTCGCGGTCATCGACGCGACCACGAAGGGCCCGGAGATCGTCTGGGCCTCGCCAATCGGTAGGGCCATGTCGAAGTAGGCGAAGGGCCGCTGGGAGGCGGGCAGAAACTCGTGCCGCGGCGTGGTTCGCATGCTGTCGAGCACGCGGAGATCCGTCACACCAGCCGCCGCGATGTCGTCGCGCACCATGCGGTCTCGCGCGGCTGCAAACTCCTCGATCGGTGCCGCGGAGGCCATGCCGGCGAGAACGAGCCCGCAAAACAGTGGCACGTGGAAGGCCATGCTGATTCCGGCCTCTGCCGCTGTGGCTATGCTCGCACGACCTCGCGGTGCCCCGCCTCTCGTACCCGCTCGTGATCGGGGCCGAGGAGCGGCCGTCACCGCCCGGGAGCCTTGTCAGCCGCCGGCTGGCTGCCGACGAGTTCGATGTCAAACACCAACACCTCATTGGGCTCGATCGTCGGGGGCGAGCCCTGATCGCCATAGCCCAGCGCCGGCGGCAGGTGGATTCGCCACTTCGACCCGGCCTTCATCAGCGGCAGCGCCTCCTGCCAGCCGGGCACGACGCCGCGGAGCGGAAACTTCGCCGGTTCGCCGGCTGGATCGGTGCCGTCAAACTCCTTGCCGTCGATGTGTTTTCCCGAGTAGCGGGCGGTCACGACGTCGTCGAGCGTGGGCTGCGGGCCGGTGCCCTCGACGAGCACCTCGTAGAGCAGACCACTCGGCAATGCCTTCACGCCCGACTCCTTGGACTTCTTCTCGAGATAGGCGCCGCCGCTCGCGAGATTCGCCTTCGCAGCCGCCTGCATCCGCTCCGCGATCTCCCGCTGCTTCTGCCGCATCGCCGTCTCGAGCCCGGCCATGGCGGCGCGAAACGCGGCTTCGGTGAGCCGAGCCTGCTTGCCCGACACCGCATCCGCCAGTCCGGCGGCCAGCGCCGGCTGATCGACTGGCGAACCGATCTCCCGCTGCTCGGCGGCAATCTGCTGGCCGATGCGATAGCCCATCGCATATCCCATGTCTTCGGCCGACGTCGCCATCGCTCCTGCCGCGGCCGGTGCAGCCAGCGGCTCAGCCACCGTGCCCTGGGCCGAGGCCCGATCGCCGAACGACGTGACGAGAGAACCGAGGGCGACGATCAGGCAGCAGGACGACAGACGCATGGCGTGGGGTTCTCCAGAGGTTTCAAAGGCGTCGGCAGCGAACGTGCCGAAGGCCCGCTCGCGTCCCTGAAAAGATAGCAAAAAACACCTGCGTGGCGGTCAGCCCGCGGACGGCCGGGCGAGCGCTCCTTTGGTGAGCTCGAGAAATGCGGTCTCGAGGTTGACTTCCTGCTCCTTCATCGACACCAGACCGTGCCCCGCCGACACGAGCCGCGCGGCGATCGGCGAGGGATCGGTGACACCGTCGGCGATCGCGATCACGACCTCCCCGTCCTTCACGGTCACGGCCGCCGCTTCGGGGCACTTCTCCAGCGTCTTGGCCGCCGCCTCTGGGGATCCCGCGACCCGGATCCGCATTGTGGGCCTGCCCCGCACCTGCGCGAGCAGATCCTGCACGTCTCCGCAGGCGAGCAACTGGCCATATTCGATGATGCCGACACGATTGCAGATGTCGGCAAGCTCCGGAAGGATGTGGCTCGAGACGAGGATCGTCTTGCCCATGCCCTGCAGCCGCTTGAGCAGGTTTCGCATCTCGATCCGAGCCCGTGGATCGAGGCCGCTGGCCGGTTCATCGAGCAGGAGCACCTGCGGATCGTGCAGCAGCACCCGCGCCAGGCCCAGCCGCTGCGTCATGCCGCGGGACAGGCTCGTCACGAGCTCGTCCCGCTTGGCCACCAGATCGACGAGTTCCAGCGAGCGCTCCGCGACCTGCCGCCGTTTCACTCCGTCGATCCGATAGGCCGCCGCGAAAAACTCCAGATACTCGATCACCCGCATGTCGTCATACACACCGAAGATGTCGGGCATGTAGCCGATCGCCCGGCGGATCTCGCGGGGGTGCGTGTAGATCGAGTGGCCGCAGACATAGGCCTCACCCCAGGTGGGCGCCAGCAGCGTGGACAGGATGCGGATCGTGGTCGTCTTGCCGGCACCGTTGGGGCCGATGAAGCCAAACAGATCCCCCTGCTCCAGTTTGAGGTCGAGCGATTCGAGGGCGAAGAAATCGCCGTATTTTTTGGTGAGGTCGACCGTCTCGATCATGGTGTCGGCTCCGCTGCGAGGGGAATCACGATTCGGCAGAGAGTGGCGGCGGCAGGGATGGATGCGACCTCGGCGGCGGCGGCACGGAGGGCGAGCCGCCAGGTCGCCGCCCGGCGGCCGTCGGCCGCGAAGCCGACGAGCACCGCCCGATCCACCGACAGCAGCGGCGACATATCGAGCCGCGAGAGGCGGCCCGCGTCGAGCCCGGTGTAGCCGGTTCCGCCCGCGGCGGCATGAAACGCCGCCACCTCCAGAATCCGGCCCACATCGGTCGATGCCGGATCCCAGCGCACGGCCGCATCGCGATCCTTGATTGCCGCGCGACGGGTCACCGCGCTGGCCAGCGACCGCGGCCCGCGGCCCGACTCGGTGTCGTATCGTTCGCCCGGCCGCAGCGTGCCGAGGTCGTAGAGCCAACCGGCATGGAGCAGTCGGCAGCCATCGAGCGGAAACGGCAGGTGATGCTCGACGCCGCCCCCGAGCGTTCCCTGGCCAGTCCTGAAGAGCGTCGAGGTGACGACGGGCTCCTCCGCCTCGGCGGTCCAGCCGGCCTCGAAGATCCGGCTCGACGCCGCCGCGATCGGCACGCCATCGAGCGCCGCCAGTGACGAGCCATAGCCGTAGTCGTCGGTGGCAAGCGAGGGATGCGGCACCGCCGCGTCGAGGCCGCCGAATCCGCGACCGGCTGCCGCGCACCAGGACACAGCCGCGTCGGTCGCAGCGGCGGGGCCGCCCTCCACGAGGCCAACGGCACCGGCTGCCGCCACGTCGATCCGGTCGTTGTCCGGGGCCAGCAGGGCGGCCCATGCCCTGCCGCGAAGCCGACCGCTCTCGGCGTCGATGTCGACCATGTCGACCATCCGGGCGGACGCCGCCCGACAGCCTCCCCACATTGCCGTCATGCCCCAGGCGGCGGCCGTGAAGGCGGCTGCGAGCGTCGGGAGTGTGAGCCACGCGAGCCACGGTCGCCCGCCGTCGCGCGACACGAGCCACCAGTCGAAGGGATAGAGGCAGAGCACGTACAGCAGGCCCAGGCCCGCGTTCATCTCGAAGGGAATCGGC
>JBPCTA010000487.1:0-6374 GCA_051006595.1 Pirellulales bacterium | reverse complement strand
ATCGAAGCCAACCGGCGGCTCGGTGACTATCTGGCCAATCCGCCGATCCCGTTTCGGCTCTGGCTGCGGCACATGGCCCGTGACCGGCTCATCGACGCCCATCGGCGCCATCGTGTGGCCGGCAACCGGAGTCTCGACCGCGAGGTGTCGCTCCGCGCTGCGGATGAGGGTGAGCAGTCGCAGTCCGACGGCATGGACCAGATCGCCGACCGGGAACTCACCCCCGCTGCCGCGGCGACGTGGCGCGAACTCGAGCGGCGGTTCGCCGCGGCGGTCGAACTCCTCGAGGATGACGACCGCCAGATCGTGCTCCTCAAGCACTTTGAGCATCTCTCGACGGCAGAGGCTGCCGAGGCCCTCGGCCTCACGAAGCCCGCCGCAGGGATGCGGTATTTGCGGGCCATGCGTCGGCTGAGGGTGCTCCTCGATGGAGGCACAGCGGCCGCCGGCGACTGAGCCGCCCAACTGGCCGCGTTTCTCCAACACCCACGGACTCCCCGCTGTCGCCACAGGCCTATCATTTTGTTGGTCGTCCCGAACCGCTCACCCCCACGATCGTCTTCCATGCCGAGTCGCGCGCTGGCCATCGACACCCTGCTTTCACAGGATCGTGAGGAGTTACTCGCGCAACTCGTCGAGGAACTCTCGGATCGCACCGGCCCGGAGGCGCAGGGCTTGCTCGACGCGATGGCTGCGGCCCATCCCGATCTCGCCGGCCAACTTCGGGAACTGTTCGCCACGATGTCGGTGGCCGACGCGGTGGCCGACGAATCAACGATCATCTTCGGCGATGACCACCGGCGGCGACTGCTCGATGCAGCGGTGCCATCGGGCATGCGGGCTGACATGCGGCCCGGGGCGTTCGCGCCTGGCGTGACACCGCTGCCGGCGACGTTTGGCGACTACGAACTGCTCGCCGAGATCGGCCGCGGCGGCATGGGCGTCGTCTACCGTGCCGTGCAGCGAAGCCTGGGCCGGACCGTTGCGGTCAAGATGCTGCTCCGACGCGATCTCGCCAGCCAGGCCGATCTCGCCAGATTTCGCAGCGAGGCGGAGGCGGCGGCGCGGCTCGACCATCCCGGCATCGTGCCGATCTTCGAGGTCGGAGAGCAGGATGGTCTGCCTTTTTACAGCATGCGGTACATCGAGGGCACGACCCTGGCGAAGCGGCTCGCTGATGGGCCGCTGCCGCCACGGGAGGCCGCCTCATTGCTCGCCAAAGTGGCCGACGCGGTCCATGTGGCGCATGCCCGCGGTGTCCTCCATCGCGATCTCAAACCCTCCAACATTCTCATCGATATGGCCGGTGAGCCGCTCGTCTCAGACTTCGGGCTGGCGAAACAACTCGCCGACTCCGAATCGGTCACGCACACCGGGGCCATTCTCGGAACTCCCTGCTACATGTCGCCCGAGCAGGCTGCTGGTAGCCGGGGAGATGTTGGTCCGGCAAGTGACGTCTGGAGCCTGGGGGCGATCCTCTATCAGACGCTCTGTGGTCGGCCGCCGTTCCAGGCAGGCACGCCAATGGACACGCTCCTGGCCGTGCTCGAATCCGACCCGCCACTCCCACGTTCGATCGTGGCAGCGGCGGATCGCGACCTGGAGATGATCGCGCTCAAGTGCCTGCAGAAGCCTCAGGACCTGCGATATCCGTCCGCTGCCGATCTCGCCGCCGACCTGCGAGCGGCTCTGGCCGGCGAGCCGATCGCTGCCCGCCGGGGTGGACTAGCGGATGTCGTGGCGCGGCTGTTTCGCGAGACCCATCACGCGGTCGTGCTCGAGAACTGGGGCCTGCTCTGGATGTGGCACTCGGTGGTTGTGCTGGGGCTGTGCGTCGTCACCGACGTGCTCGCCTGGCAAGGCGTGACGACCCGCTGGCCCTATCTCGTGCTCTGGGGTGGCGGGCTGGCGCTCTGGGCCCCGATCTTCTGGGCGCTGCGTCACCGCAACGGCCCGGTCACGGCCGTGGAACGGCAGATCGCGCACGTCTGGGCCGGCAGCATGATCGCCAGCACGCTGCTGTTTTCGATCGAACAGTTGCTCAGGCTGCCGGTGCTCACACTCTCGCCGGTGCTCGCGCTGCTGGCGGGGCTCGTATTCTTCGTGAAGGCCGGCATTCTCTCAGGCGCGTTTTCTGTGCAGGCCGCCGCGCTCTTCGCGACGGCTCTGGTGATGTGCCTGGTGCCCGGCTACCAGCACATTCTCTTTGGGCTCGTGAGCGGGGCCTGCTTCTTCGTGCCTGGCTTCAAGTATTACCGTCAGCGGAACCGGATGGACTAACCGTCCGCGCGGGCCTCGTCGCGACCAAGAGGCGGTTCGGCGTGCCTTTTTTTCGTGCATGAGAGTGCGCAGAAACGGTGCGGCGTCCCGCGGAAACAGAGCCCACAACGGCGTTTCGAGACGCCTGTTCCAGGTCCGAACGGCCACCGAAAAAAACATGCTGAGACCGTAAAAAAGGCGATTTTGGCAAGGTGGGAAGACCCGGTGTCCGGACCCGGAGTGGCGGTTGGCCACGGATGGGCGGCACGTTTGGCACGCCGGTTGCTGTGTTCGCTCCTCGTCAGAGATTCGGCGTCCAGGGTGTGCCTGGAGCCCGATGAGGTGCCTGCTGCGGAGACAGCCCTCATCGGTTTGTTATTCCTTCTGGAGTCGCACGATGCGGTCATTTCTTTCCTCCCTGCTCGGGGAGTGCGTTCGTCGGTCTCGAGGTCGGTTCAAAGTGGCCGAATCGCCGACTGCGGTGACGAGTTCACCTTCGCGATCGGCTGGCAGGCGTCTGGTTGCCGCCGCGGCAGGATGTGCGGTGATGGTGTCGCTGGCCACCTGCCTCTCGCAGGTCGGGCGAGCCGCTGATGAGGCGGTCGCCGAACCGGCCGCAGTCGCTGCAGAGACGACGACCACCGGCTACAAGCCGAATCTGATGTCGGTGGAGCAGATGGTCGAGAAACTCTGGACGGGTGCCGACACCGTCTGGGTGCTGATCTGCGGCATGCTCGTGTTCTTCATGAATCTCGGCTTCGGCTGCGTCGAGACCGGCTTCGCCCGCTCGAAGAACTGCGTCAACAGTCTCTCGAAAAACTTCATTGTTTTTGCGGCCACGACGATTGCGTTCTGGCTCTTGGGCTGGGACCTCATGTTCGGGTCGGGCGATGGCGGCTGGATCGGCCAGTCGGGCACGTGGATGGTGGGTGGGTTCGACCCCGCCTACGACAATAGTCCGCTCATGGGTGACAAGTACAAGGGCGTCTATGGCTCCATCAGTTGGACTCACGTGCCGCTCTACGCAAAGTTCTTCTTTCAACTGGTCTTCGCGGGAACGGCCGCCACGATCGTGTCCGGAGCGGTCGCCGAGCGGATCAAGTACCACGCGTTCATCATCTTCTCTTTCATCATGGCGATTGCGATCTATCCGGTCGTGGGCCACTGGATCTGGGGCTTTGGCTATCTGGCCAAGGAGTGGAACTTCTGGGACTTCGCCGGCTGTTCCGTGGTGCACTCCGTCGGCGGCTGGGCGGCCCTCACTGGGGCGATCATCCTCGGGCCTCGCATTGGGAAATACCGAGCGGACGGACGGGCCAACGCCCTCCCCGGACACAACATGACCGCCGCCTTCATCGGCTGCCTCGTGCTCTGGTTCGGCTGGTTCGGCTTCAATCCGGGCAGCACGATGGGGGTCGCCGGTGACGGCGGCGCGCTGGCCGCCCAGGTGGCCGTGAACACCAATGCCGCGGCCGCGGCGGCGACGATCACGGCGACCATCACGGCCTGGCTCCTGCTGGGCAAGCCCGACATCGGCATGACACTCAACGGGTGTCTGGCGGGATTGGTGGGCATCACTGCGAGTGCCGCCTACACGAATGTCCCCTGTTCGGTGTTGATTGGGGCGATCGCAGGCGTGCTCGTGATCTTCTCCGTGCTGTTCTTCGACAAGATTCGTGTCGATGACCCGGTCGGTGCCACGAGCGTGCATCTGGTCTGCGGCATCTTTGGCACGCTGTGCGTGGGCCTGTTCACGACGACGGATCTCTCCGGCACGGTGCTCAACACGCCGTTTGGCACGGCAGAGGCTGGTGGTCCGACTGCCGGACTGTTCTTCGGCGGCGGCACGAAGCAGCTGATTGCCCAAATCGTGGGCGTGCTGCTCGTCGGGGCCTATGTGGTGCCGGTGTCGGCCATCGTCTGGCTCTTGATCAAGAGCACCGTCGGGCTTCGTGTTTCACCGCAAGAGGAGATCGAAGGCCTCGACATCCACGAGCACGGCAACGAGGCCTATCACGGCTTTGTCATGGCTCGGACCGAATAGCGATCCAGAAGGGTGCCCCGACGGCCTGGGTGAGCACTCCGCCTCGCTCACCCAGGCCGGGGCATTCTGCTGGTCGGCGGTGTTCCGGCACCAAGGAACGGGTGACACGCAGCGGACCTCGGTGCGCTGCGTATGTCATGAGGACTTGAGTGACTCGGCCTCGAAGGGCCGCGGCAGGAAGTCGGCGAGTCGAAATCCGCCCCGGCCGTCGATCAGGATCTCGGTGTCGGCCGTGCCGAACTCGGCGATCACCTGCAGGCAGGCGCCGCAGGGTGCGATCTTCGCGATCAGGTGCCCATCGGCATCGCGGCACGTGATGGCGATCCGCTCGAGCCGGCGGCCGCGGGCGACGACCGCCGAGCAGATCGCCGATCGCTCGCCGCAGATCGTGAGTCCGTAGGAGGCATTCTCGACGTTGGCGCCGCGGAACACCTGCGAACCCGTCTCGGCGAACACGGCGGCCGCGCCGACTCGCCAGCCCGAATAGGGGGAGTGGGCATTGGCGGCCGCCTGCCGGGCCTGCGCGAGCAGGGTTTCGGAGCTGATGGAGTCGTGAGGCGTGGTCATGGGGTATCTCCCGGCAGAGGCAAGGTCAGGGGCCGCGACAGTCCCGCAGCCACGGCTGCGGCACCTTCGAAATGCGAGTCTATCCGGCCGCGGCGGCTCCTGAAGCGGCTGCTCTGGTCGACAAGGCTCCAGCGGCCCGTATGATCATGCGGCCGGGAACGAAAGGACGAGGCCAATGTCGCGGGTTCACGTATCGACGCATCCGCTGGTGGCCCATCATGTGGTCGCCCTTCGTGATCCGGCCACGCGGCCGACCGAGTTTCGTCGCGTCGTCGGCCACATCACCCGCCTCCTGGCGGTCGAGGCCACGGCGACCGTGCCGACGAACGACGTGCGGGTGTCCACGCCCTTGGGGCAGGCCCGTGGCCGGCGGATTGCCGATCGCATCGCCGTCGTCCCGATCCTGCGGGCCGGGTTGGGCATGGCGGAGGGCCTGATCGAACTGATCCCCGATGCCGAGGTCTGGCACATCGGCCTCTACCGCGACGAGACCACGCTGCGGCCGCAGGAGTATTACAACAAGCTGCCTGCCAACTGCGGCGCGTCGCTCGCGATCGTGGTCGATCCGATGCTCGCCACCGGCGGATCAGCCGTTCGCACCTGCGAGATTCTCCAGGCCGCCGGCATCCCCAAGATCATGTTTTTGGCGCTCATCGCCGCCCCCCAGGGCATCGCGCGGCTGGAGGCAGCGATGCCAGACGTATCGATTCACGTCGCCGCGCTCGACGACGGGCTCAACGACGTCGGCTTCATCGTGCCGGGCCTCGGCGACGCCGGTGACCGGCAGTTTGGCACCGCGTCGCCCCACAGATTACAAGGGAGCCGAGCCCGATGCGTGCCGTCGATCTGATTCGTCGAAAGCGGGATGGGGGGGCACTGACCGCCGACGAGATCCGCTTTCTCATCCAGGGCATCGCCACCGGAGAGGTTCCCGACTATCAGTGGTCGGCCCTGACGATGGCGATCCTCTGGCGGGGCATGACGCCCGTCGAGACCGCGGCGCTCGTCGATGCCATGCTCCACTCGGGCACCGTGATCGACCTCTCCGACATTCCGGGCCCGAAGGTCGACAAGCACTCGACTGGCGGTGTCGGCGACAAGACGAGCCTGATCCTGGCCCCCGTGGCGGCCGCTTGCGGCGTCACGGTGCCGATGGTCTCCGGCCGCGGCCTGGGCCACACTGGCGGCACGCTCGACAAGCTCGAGAGCATTCCCGGCTTTTGCGTCGATCTCGACCTCGCCGCCTATCGCCGGATCGCTCGGGATTGCGGCCTGGTGCTCATCGGCCAGACGGCCGAGATCGCCCCCGCCGATCGCGTGCTCTACGCGCTTCGCGACGCCACCGCCACGGTCGAAAGCATCCCCCTGATCACCGCGTCGATCCTCTCCAAGAAGCTCGCCGAGGGCATCGACAGCCTCGTGCTCGACGTGAAGACCGGCGACGGCGCCTTCATGGCGAAGCACGAAGACGCCCGGGCGCTCGCCGAGAGCATGACCCGCATCG
>JBPCTA010000486.1:0-2852 GCA_051006595.1 Pirellulales bacterium | reverse complement strand
GCCTCGGGCCGTCGGCCAGGCGTTCGCCCGCGCGGAAGCGGGCTGATCGGCCAGGCCGCGGGCCGCGCTGCCCGCGGTCAGCAGGATGGCGGCGACCAGTCGCGCGAAGCCCCTCATCGCGCAGCCTCGTATAGTGCCGCGAGATCAGCCGCAGTCATCGGCCGCGGATTGAAACCAGCCGTCCACTGCTTCGCCGCTTCGGCGGCGAGGCCCGCGATATCTGGGCTGGCGATGCCGCAGGCCGCAAGCGATGCCTTCAATCGGGCCTGGGAGAGCAGCCCCGTGAGCCAGTCGGCGAGCATCTCGCCGGCAGCGTCGGCCGGGGAGACGAGGCCCGCGTCGCTGAGCAGGTCGGCGTAGACCGTGCCACATGCAGGCCCGTTGAACCGCACGACGTGCGGGAGCATCACGCCCACGGCCTGGCCATGCACCACACCATGCGCCGCGGTGAGGGGATTGGCCAGGGCGTGGGCCCCGCCGAGCATCGAATGCTCGATCGCGAGTCCGGCCAGCGCGGCGGCGAACTGCACGGCGGATCGGGCCTCGATGCCCCCACCATCGGCGAAGACCTGGGGCAGATTCCGGGCGAGGAGTCGCCAGGCCTCCCGGGAGAAGACCCGCGACGCGGGCGTGGCCGCCGTGCAGACATGGCTCTCCACGGCATGCGCGGCTGCGTCGATTCCTGTGAGTGCGACCAACGATGGCGGCTGAGTGAGCGTGAGCTGCACATCCAGGATCGCCACGCGAAACGCCGCCCGCGGATCACCGCAGGCCATCTTCATGCCGGTCTCGTCATCGGTGATCAGGGCGAACGATTGCGTCTCGCTGCCGGTGCCGGCCGTGGTGGGCACGGCGATCGAGGGGAGCATCGGCCCGGTGGCCGTGCCGCGTCCCTTGTAGTCGCGCATCTGCCCCCCGCAAGAGAGCAGGAAGTTGATCCCCTTGGCGCAGTCCATCGAACTGCCGCCGCCGAGGCCGACGAGCAGGTCGGGGCCAAAGGCCCGCGCCGCCGCCGTGCCCGCCGCCACCTCCGCCGCCGATGGATTCTCCGTGAAGGTGGAAAACACCTCCGTGGTGATACCGGCCTCGCGGAGCGAGTCGATCCCCGCCGCCGTATGACCGCACGCGACAATGCCCGGATCACTGGTCACGAAAGCCCGCGCGGCACCCAGCTCGCGGGCCAGTTCGCCGAGCCGGCGGATGGAGCCAGGGCCGACGATCAGCCGCGTGGCCGCCAAAAATGTGAACGACAGTGGAGCGGAGGCATGCACGGAGTGACTCACCCGGTGGCCACCGGCATTTGAAGGGCCCGGGAGCGGTAGAGGAAGTCGATGATGTTGCCTTCGTGCGGCTGCAGCCAATCGAGCTTCGTCGTTGGGATCGGGCCGAGATTGAGCCGGTCGATATGGGTGCAGTCGATGAGCCGGCTCGTGAAGGCGACGTCGTTCGTGATCGCTGAGCAGACGAGCGTGGGGCCGATGGAGTCGAGCATTCTTTCCTGAGGGCACTCGACCACGCTCACGAACGGAAACATGTATTCCGCCTTGGCGAGCGCCGGCTCCGGGCTCGTGCAGTGCACCACCGTGGGCCGCAGCCAGCCGCACCGCTCGCCCTCCACGAAGCGGTCGCCGGAGGCCGCCGTGACGTGGGTGACGCCCGGGGCCGTGAGCCCGCCCTCGATCTGCCCCCAGATGGCCTTGGCTGCTCCGGGAATCGTGAAGGCGGCAAGCTTCGCGTCGGGATCGTCTGGCAGCTTGACCTCGATCGGCCCGAGCCGCGCCGCGATCGCCTCGGCGATCGCCTTCGTATGACGGCTGGCGTAGATCGCCGAGGCATTGATGCAGCCGCGGCCGCTATTGATCGCCACGCTCTCGCACATCATCTCGACATGCCGCTGCCAATCGTCCACGCAGTCGTCGCCGAGGATGATCTTCGAGAAACAGGGGCCATGCACCTGCACGCCGGGATTGCTGCGATACTGCTCCACCGTCTTGGCGCTGCCGAAGATCATGCTCCGCCGGCAGCCGGCGAGAATCCCGGCGCCAACGTCGGTGGGCCCCGGATAGAGGCCGATCGCTTCGCCGGGGATGCCTGCCTCGATCATCGCTGCGGCCATGCGATAGGGCGTCCACGGCTCCTGGCTGCCGGGCTTCATCACGAGCCCCACGCCGAGCGCGATCACCGGGAGCCAGAGCGTGTGCACGCCGGGGGAGTTGGAGGGGAGCACGAGCCCGAGCACCGGCGACTGGGCCTGATAGCTCACGGTCACGCCACGGTGCTCGACGCCGTAGCCGTTCCAGAGGATCTTTGTGTCGAGGCCGCGGGAGAGGGCGTCGAGGATCCGATCCATGTTGGAGAGCACTAACATGTTTTTCTGCATGTTGGCCCGGCAGAGACTCTCGGGGAGCCCGGTTGTGGCCGACTGGCATTTCACGAAGTCCTCGGGCGACTGCTTCGTGTCGCCGACCGTGACGGTGCCGTTGGCGTAGAGATTGCCGGCGGTCTGCAGCCGCTCCACGATCTCCTCGGGATCGATGGCGAGCAGCGCCTTCCTGGCTCCGGCCGCCTTCTGGAGATCGCGGCCGACGATCGCCCCGCCGACCTGGCTCACCTCGGCAACTGGCTGGCCCGTCAGGAAGTGAACGAGCGTCTCGCGTTCGAGCGACTCGTAGGGCTTGCCGAAGCGCCAGGCGGGCAGATGCATGGGCGGAACTCTCCAAAGGCGGGGTTCGAACGGCTGGATTCTAGCCGATCCGCCGCTCCCGGCCCCTCGCTGACTTCATGCCCGTGCCAACTGACCGGCCGTGAGGCCGCGGGCAGTCCTGGCGCGCGGCTCGGGACTGCCCATACCC
>JBPCTA010000485.1:0-5677 GCA_051006595.1 Pirellulales bacterium | reverse complement strand
GTGCTCGGGGTTGACGTCCACGCCCACGAACGTGCCCTGCGGATTGGCGGTCGCCAGCGTGGTCAGCGACCGTCCGAGCCCGCAGCCGAGTTCGAGGTAGCGAAAGCCATCGGCCGTCTTCGGCGGCAGGATGCCGTTGAGCGCGGCCACATGCCGCATCGCCACCGGCGACATCTGCGGATAGAAGCCGGGAATGTAGGCAACGTCGGTGATGTAGCCGCTGGCGGACATGCACCAGAGTCTACGCGTTGGCGGTCCACTGGCGATATTTTCGCAGCAGACGGCGGCGAATACTGCCAACCGCGTCCGGCAGGCGGTCGAGCCGCAGGAGCCGGGCGATGTCGCGTTGCCTCGCCACCGGCTCGATCGGCGTCTCGAAGATCTGGGTGAAGCGGTCGAGCACCGCGTCTGGATCGACGCAGCGGGGCACACGGTTGTTGCGGAGCCACGGCATGGCGAGCATGGACCGCAGAAGGTCTGGATTGCGATCCACCTCCACCACCCGCTCCACAAGCTCGTCCAGCATGGCCGACGTGCGCCGCGAACCGCAGTCGTGCGCCGAGAGAAAGCTCCGCGTGTCGAAGTCGCGGCCGATGAGCGGGTCGCCCCAATAGATCGGGATCGAGCTCACGAGCATCGGCTCGGCGATCTTCTCGGTGGTGTAGCCCGGGTGCGACTCGTTCTCGAAGGCGATCGTAAATCGGCACTCGGCGAGGAAGGCCTGCTTGTCCGCCACGCGATGTCCGAGCGTGTTCATCAGTTTTCCGCCGGAGTCCACCGGCTTGTACCTCGACAGCCTGCGAAAGAACTCGTTGCGGACGTTGCACAGCCGATTGGAGACCACGAATCCGCAGAACCGGGTCTTCGCGGCGAGCAGCCGGTCGGGATCGATGGCGGCGGGCTTCACGAGCCGCGTCGGCTCGACATAGAACGGCCAGTGAGGCAGCCGAAAGTGTCGCGGATGCGGGTCGTGCTCGAACGTGAAGGCCCAGTCGGTCGAGAGCCAATCGGCCGGCACGTTTTCGCCGGTGTAGAAGATCCGCACGCAGTCGTGGCGGCGGTGGTCGTGACGGCCCTTCCCGATGCAGGAATGGATGAGAAAGTCAGGCCGGTCGCAGACGACTACGTCGTAGCGGCGGGCGAGGAGCCGGGTGAAGTAGTTGTCGCTGGGATCGAAGGTGTCCCAGAAGCCCGTGAATCCAAGACGGATCGGCGGTCGTGGCCCGGCGGGATCGGTGGCGTTCACGCCGGCATCGTACCCGCGTCACTCAACCTGTGGGATGACCGGTAGCTCGACTCCGCGAAGGAGCCCCGGCGATTCCGGGCCGAGAGTCGCGTCCGCCGCCCGCAGATCGCTCTCAGCCCGCCAAAACTCCTGCCGTGCGGTGATTTCGAGGATATCGGCCTCAAACTTCGCCTGCTCGCGGAGGGTCACGCGGAGAATGTCGCTGCGGCCGAGCCGCAACTGCTCCCGCTCAGCGCTGGCGACGAGCGTGGCCAACTCCTCCCGCTTGAACGCCTGCTTGTGGAACTGATACGCCCGCTCCAGCATCGAGAAGGCGTCCTGCACCTCTGCCTGCACCTGATCGTGCGCGTAAGACAGTTGCCGGTCGAGTTGCATGAGCTGTGAGTCGAGGGTCTGGAGTTTGCCTCGCGCATCCCGTCGCTGCGCCGGCATCTGAAAGACCAGGGAGGCCTGGAGCACCTGGCGATCGAGGCCATTCGGACCGGAGAGCGGACTCTTGCCGTAGCCTGCGTCCTGATTGCCAAGGAGTTGGCCGTCGATGCCGGGGAGCGTCTGGTTGGCCGCCAGTCTGCGTTCGACGACGATTTTCTCCTTCTGGAGAGCGAGCCGCTGAAACTCGGGCCGGGATCCCAAGGCCCTGGCGAGCGACTGCTCGTAGGTTTCGATGGTCGGCTGCACCGGCATGGGCACCGGCCGCATTCGGCCACGGCGGGCGAGGAGCGGTCGTCCCGACGGATCGCGGTGGTAGAGCGAGAGATCGATTGCCGCCTGCTGCACGGCACGATCGGCCTGGATGACGATGCCGTTTCGAAGGGCGATGTTCTGCTGGTTGTCGATTCGGTCGATGTTGGCGATCACGCCCCCTGCCACCTTCAACTCGATCTGCTTGTCGCGCTCGAGGGCGAGGTCCACGAGCCGTTCACCGGCGCTGTATCGTTCTCCGCTCCCCATCCACGCCCAGTAGGCACGTGCGGCAGATCGCATGTAATCGAGCCGGCTCCGCTCGATCGCCGGCTCGGCCAGCGCCACGTCGAGCTGGGCCTGGGCCCGTGTGGCCCGGAAACGGTCGATCTCACGATTGCGGGCCAACGGCATGTTGAGCCCGCCGCGAAACTCACCGGCATCGGCGGTTTTTTGGCCAAGGTTATAGGTGGGGAAATCACCGAAGCCGGTGCGGTAGCCCCCGAAGGCGCTCATGCCGCCAAACATGAACTGCTGCGACATGCCCATGTCGGAACGGTAGTTCTCATACGTGCCCGGATTGAGCGCGTTGCCCGCCATGTTGACATTGGTGTCGAAGGCGCCCATCGCGGAGGTCAGTTTGCCTGATGCCACGCCCCGCTCGCGCTCCACGGCCTGCAGGAGCGGATAGTGCGCGAGCACGCTGAGCAGCACCTCAGCGAGCGTCAGCGGCTCCGGCCGGTCGTCCAGGGCGAGGCCAGGAATGGCCAATGACGACGAGGGCACGAGCGGCGGCACAGTCGTATCGGGCCGCTGTGGGGCGGCGTTGCGGGGCGCGGGCAGCAGTTCCACCCCAGGGATAGCCTGGCCATGGGAAGCGTTCGGCGCAGCAGGAGCAGCAGGGGAGCCGACAGAGCCTTCGGGGCCATCCGGGCCCGCGGGGCCCGCAGCGATGGCCCCAAATGGCGTCGTGACGCCGATCGGCCCGAGGATCGAGTCCTCCGCGTTCGCCGGTGCCGGGTCGACCACGAACCAGATGGCGATGCCGAGCACGAGGGCCGCGACGCGTGCGGTGCGGGAGAAGCCCTGGCGAGATCGCGCGGAGGCCGCTCCGAGAGTCGCAAGGACGCCGCCGATCAGACCTTGATCTTCGGGGGCTTCCCGCCCTTGTCCTTGTCGTTGCCTTTGCCCTTGTCGCTCGGCGCGAGCACCGGCGGAAAGCCGTTGAGGCGGCGCCAGATCTCGTAGCCCAGCGGCACGCGGTTGAGAAACACCCAGCCGACCGCCTGATTTCCCTGACGGAGAAACTCCGCGGCCGGCCAGACGTCTCCCTCGAGCCTGGACTCCGGCTCCACCAGCGCCCGAAACTTTCCGAGGTCGTTGGCCGCCGAGTCCACCTGCCGCACCTTGCCGCCGAAGGTGCCGATCGCGAGCTCCGGCCAGCCCGAAAACTGAATCGCAGGCCAGCCCTCGAACTGCAGCCGCACGTGCGGCATCCGCCCGGTGCGGTCCGCAAAGGCCAACACCAACGGCGCATCGATTCCGTCGAGCAGCAGCTCCACGACTCGATCGTTGGTGTCGGGCACGATGGTGCAAAGTTCGTCGCCTTCTTTTACGTACTGGCCGCCTTGGCCGACGTTCGCTGCCACTCGATAGACGAATCCGTCGCACGGGGCCACGACGTTGCGGGCCTTGAATCGCTCGATCCGGTTGTCGATGTCCTGGATGTCGCGTTCGACCGTGAAGAGGTTTTGCTCGGCCTTCCGCAGATTGCTGCGGGCCACGGAAATCGATGACAGGCCGTTGGCGTCGGCCTGCAGCAGCAGAGCTTCCTGCGTGAGCAGCGTGGCCAACGCCCGCTGGATCTCGGCGTCCGCCTTGTCGGTGTCGGTCTGGGCGCGGTCCGACCGCATCCGCGCTTCGTCGCGGCTGAGCCGGCTCTCGAGGCCGCCAAATTCGGGATTGGTGAAGAGGTCTTCAAACGTCTCATATCTGTTCTTCTCGAAGGTCAGGGCGAAGTCTGTGTTGGCCTTCGACTGCTTGGCGACTTCCACGGATCGCCGCGCCGCTTCACGATTCGCCTCCGCCGCCTTCACGGCTGCACTCCGGGCCGATTCTTGCGCCTTGGCGGCCGCGCTGAGTTCCGCCACTTCGTCGCGAGCCGCGACCAGCCGCTCGGCGAGAAATGCCCGTTGAGCCTGAAGCCTGGCGGCAAGCTCCGGATCGTTATCTTCGATATCGACTACCGGATCGTTCATCTTCACCCGGCTTCCCTCGACGACGTGCCACGTGCGAACCTGACCGGAGACGCGGGCCGTCAGCACCTGCATTCGCTCGGTTGGGGAATATGCGGTGACCGTTCCCCGACACATCACGGTCTGCTGCCAAGGCACGAAGGCGAGGAGGAATGGCGTGGCCAGGAAAAGCAGGAAGAGAAGGCGAGAGAGGGTGCTCACGAAACGGGGCGTCGCCGCGCGGGCGAGCGCCGACTTCCGCTGGCCGTCACCGGGTTGATTCGAATGCTTGTCCGTCATGACCACTCCACCGTCCGGTCGCACCGGTTCTTGATGTCGTCACGGGCCGTCACGATCACGAGCGTCCACGGCGCCCCGCGGTCGAACAGCGACTCGATCAGTTCCGGACATGTCCGGAGGTCGAGGCGATCGAGCATTCCGTTGATCAGCAGCAGCCGCGGCCGCCCGGCGATCGCCCGTGCCAGCGAAAGCCGTGAGATGTCGTTGGCCGACAGGGGCAGGCCGTCGGACGCGAGCGGGGTGCCCACCCCTTCAGGCAGCCGGGCCACGGTATCGGCAAGGCCCACCATTTCAAGAGAACGGCGAATGCTCGTCGCCGACAGATCGGTCCGCCCCACCCTGATATTTCCGGCGACCGTATCGGCAAACGTCTCCGCCTGACCGACATAGGCGAGCTGCAGCCTCGTCTGGGGCCTGTCGAGCGAACGCGCGTCGAGCCCGTCGAACTCGAGCAAGCCCTCCGCCGGCACTCGCAGCAGCGCCAGCGTCTCCATGAGCAAGGTCTTGCCACTGCCCGAGGGGCCGCAGACGGCGATCCGCTCGCCCGGCTGAATGTCGAGCCGCCGCAGCGTTGCGGTATCGCTCTGGCCGCCGCCCGTCCTGATCACCCGCAGCTCCGCGACCACCTGCATCGGCCGATCGCTCGAGGGCAACGACTCTCCTCCTTCGCGTTCCAGCGGCAGTTGGTCGATCACACCAAGTTTGTCGAGCGAGGCCTGCAGGTCGTAGAAGGTCTCGATGTATTTTCCGCTCTTCGAAATCGCGGCCAGCACCAGGGCCACGATCAGCTCGCCAGCCACGAGTTGCCCGAGCGTCAGCTGCCTGTTGATCACAAGCCAGCCACCGAGCCCCAATAAAACCGTCATTGCTACCGCTTCGAGCAAAAATGCGAAGAGTGTCTGTCGCCAGACAACGCGAAAATGCTGCCGCCGAGCGATGACGTAGGCATCGGCCAGTTCGTCCGCCCGCTGGTGGGCGAGTTCGCCGCCACGGCCAAACCGGAATGTGTGTGGGCACTTCGCCAGTTCTTCGAGCCATGCGGCCACGTCAAACTTTGCATAGCTCTCCGCAATGCTTGTTTTCACGCCACCGATTCCCAGCGCGAACAGCAGAAAACCCACGAGCGCCACCATCACTGCCGCAAAGGTGAGCAAATAGGGGTGATAGAAGGCGAGCACGGCAAGGCCGACGACCGTGATCATGACCACGCCGATGC
>JBPCTA010000484.1:0-6691 GCA_051006595.1 Pirellulales bacterium | reverse complement strand
GATCTACCCCTGGGGCCTGTTTCATCCCTATCGCCTGCAGACGGAGCAGCCATGAGCAAGGCCGCGCATGTCAGCCCGCAGCATGCTGCCGCGGGCCACGTCCCGCCTCAATCTCCGTCGCACGCTCCTGCCCACGAGGATCTCGTCGATGAGCCGATCATCCTCTGCTATTACGTTGCCGCTCTGACGTTTCTCACCATCTCGATGCTGGCCGGCCTGCTCATGGCCCTGCAGCTCGTCCACTGGAACGTGCTCCGCGGCGTCGAACTGCTGTCGCCCGGCCGCTGGCGGATGATTCACACCAACGCCATCGCCTACGGCTTTCTCGCGAATGCGTTCTTGGGCACGCTCCACTGGGCGATCCCGCGGCTGACGTTTCACAAGGTCGCGAGCCGTCCGCTGAGTTGGTTCATCTTCGGGGCCTGGCAGGTGATCGTCGGCCTTACCGCGGTGGGCATCATCTTTGGGCCCACGTTCCAGGATCAGCCCTGGCTGCTCGATCTCGCGAAGCAGTGGCATCTCCCGATGAGTCTC
Organism: Pirellulales bacterium; assembly: GCA_051006595.1. Taxonomy (GTDB): domain Bacteria; phylum Planctomycetota; class Planctomycetia; order Pirellulales; family UBA1268; genus QWPN01. The sequence continues at coordinate 6,157 of JBPCTA010000484.1, read as the reverse complement.
GGGGCCCAGGGGCTCGAATGGGGCGAGACGCCCTTCTGGATCGATCCCCTTGCGCTCCTCGGCCTGGCGCTGGTCGCCGTCAACTTCATGGTGCCGATCGGGCGGAGCAAGGGCCCGATGTACGTCACGCTCTGGTACTTTATGGCCGCCTTCGTGTGGACGTTTCTGACCTACGCGATGGGCAACCTGCTCCCCGAATACGCCGTGGCCGGCACGAGCGCCGGGGCCATCGGCGGCCTGTTTATTCACGACCTGGTCGGTCTGTTCGTCACGCCGCTCGGCTGGGGGCTGATGTATTACTTCGTGCCGATCCTACTCAAGCGGCCGATCTGGAGCCACGGCCTGTCGCTCGTCGGCTTCTGGGGGCTCGCCTTCTTCTACCCGCTCCAGGGCATCCACCACTTCCTCTACACGCCGATCCCGATGTTCCTCCAGTATGGCGCGGTGATCTCCACGATCGCCGTCGAGTTGGTGGTGGCGACGGTCGTGATCAACTTCTTCGGCACGCTCGGCAAGAAGGGCTCGGAGTTCTTCACCAACCTCCCGATCCGCTACTTCTACACGGGCATGGTCTTCTACTTCATCACCTGCTTCCAGTGCGCCCTCCAGGTCACGCTCACGTTCCAGAAGTTGATCCACTTCACCGATTGGGTCGTAGGGCACGCCCATCTCGTGATGTTCGGCGTGTTCAGCCTGTGGCTGTTCGGCATCATGACCTATCTCTTTCCGCGACTGCTCGGCCGGCCGTGGTACAGCCGCACCCTCTGCGAATACCACTATTGGCTGTCGACCGTGGGCCTGTTTGTGATGTTCCTCGACCTCACGCTGGCCGGCATCTTTCAGGGCTGGTACTGGGCGAGTCTCCAGCCGTGGGATGCCTCGACCGACGGGTCACAGCCGTTCTGGATCGTCCGCGTGTTCGCCGGTCTGGCGATGTTCGGCGGCCTGCTCTGCTTCCTTTACAACCTCTGGATGACGTGGCGTGGAGCCGAGGCGGTCGAGCCCGCGGCCAGCACGCTCACCACGTCGCCCGCCTGACGTCGCAAGTCCTCCCCGCAGCACCACCGCCCACCGCCGGATTCGGAGCCGAGCATGTTCGAGAGCAAGTCAGGCATCTTCTTCATCGCCGGGATCGGCTTCTTCCTGCTCGCCTTTCTCGGGAATGGCGCCGTGCCGATGCTGATGTATCGGGACCGGCCCGAGAAGACCGCCGAGGAGGTCGTCAACAAGCGGCTCCTGGCCCAGTTTCGCGATCTCTCGGAGCGGTATCCGGACCAGTTCAAGGCGGCGTTCGGCGAGGCCTCGGCCGAAAAGTGCGCCGAGGCTCTCCGGCTCGGCCGGCAGATCTACATCGGCGAGGGCTGCTGGCACTGCCACAGCCAGTTTGTGCGGCCGGTGTCGAACGAGTCGCGGCGGTACGGGCCCGTGTCCAAGACCGAGGAATACGACAACGAGTTGCAGCGACCGGTGATGTTTGGCACGCGAAGGGTCGGCCCCGACCTGTCTCGCGAAGGTGGCCGCCGCGGCAACGACTGGCATATGGTCCACTTCCATCGCCCGTCCACCGTCTCCAACAACTCGCCGATGCCCGAATATCCCTGGTTCTTCGACGGTTCACCCGACAAGCCAAACCGCCGCGGGCTGGCGATCACGACCTACATTCAGTGGCTGGGCTCGTGGCTCGATGAGTATCCCTACTACGAGGAACTCGCGGAGGTGACGGAGTGAACGACGTGGCGCACACTACGGGGATGTCCCGCCGCCAGGCCTGGATCACGATGGCCATGGCCGTCCTGATTCTGATTCCGAGCATGTATGGCTTCGTGGGGAAGTTCGTGGAGTTTGTCCACATCTACCGCGGCGAGGCCGGAGGCGAGTTTGCCGTGGCTCCGATCATGAACTATCTGCTCGCCAGCGCCGGCTTCTTCTGCATGCTCCTCTGGGCCGCGTGGAATGGGATGTTCCGCGACGTGGAACGGCCCAAGATCGACTTTCTGGAGAACGAAAAGCTCCTTGACCGCGACGAGAGGACGTGAGCCATGCCCGATCTGTCACCCCCGCCGTCGGCCACCGGCGCTCCGGAGTCGGAGCACCGGTACCACGACTACATTGGCAACGCGATCCCGTGGTATATCCGCGCGATCTGGATCGGCTTTTGGATCTTCGCCGTTGTCTACACGATTCGTTACCTGCTGCCCGCGATGCAAATCGAACTGATCCAGCGGCCCTGACCTCGCCAGCCATGGGTGGTGATGCGCGTGGCTGAACCAACCCCCACGTCTGAAAGCGGCTGTTGCTACTGCGGCCTGCCGCTCGCGGCGGCTACCCCCGACGATGGCCCCCGGTATTGCTGCTTCGGCTGCCGATTCGCGGCATCGATCACCGAGTCCCACGGTGAAACAGGCGAGTCGCGGTGGATGATGACCCGCCTAGGCATCGCTCTCTTCTTTACCATGAACGTGATGGTGTTCACGATGCTGCTCTGGTCGCAGCGTGACGGCTCCACCGCCGATCCAGCGGCCACCGTCTTCTACGGGCTTGCCCGGCATGCCTGCCTGCTCTTCTCTGCTCCCGTGCTGCTCCTGCTCGGAGGACCGCTGTTCGGCGAGGCCTTCCGTGAGGTCCGTACCGGCCGGCCGTCGCTCAATCTCCTTCTGGCGATCGGTGTGGTGGCGGCCTTCGTCCTTTCAACGCATGCGGTCATGACCGACGGCGGTCATGTCTATTTCGAAGTGGCCTGCATGGTGCTCGTGGCCGTAACGCTCGGGAAGTGGCTCGAGGCGTCGGGGAAGCTCGAGACGACCGCGGCGCTGCGGGAGTTGCGGTCGCTCCTCCCGGATCGGGTCCGCCGCATCGACGGCGGCAGCGAGATGGAGGTGCCGCTCACGAGCGTGTTGGTCGGCGACCGGCTCCGAATTCTGCCCGGTGAACGGATGGCGACCGACGGCCGCATCGTGTCAGGACGGTCTGCGATCGACGAACGAACGGTCACGGGCGAGAGCGTGCCCGTCGCCAAAGCGGCTGGCGATGCGGTGGCCAGCGGAACGGAAGTGATCGACGGCCCGTTGATCGTCGAGGTGACGGCCGCGGTTGGCGCCGGCACGCTCGAGCGGCTGATCGCCGCCGTCACCGCGGCAGCCAACGCCGGCACTCGGCAGCAGCGGTTGGCCGAGCAGGTGTCGGCCTGGTTTCTGCCCATCGTACTCGTCACGGCGGCGACCACGCTCTGCGTCCACTGGTGGCGGGGCGACTGGGGTGCAGCGGGCCTTGCGGCCGGCACGATGGCCGCGATCGCGGTGGTCGTGGTGTCGTGCCCGTGTGCCCTCGGGCTGGCCACGCCGATGGCGCTCTGGGCGGCGATCGGAGCCGCAGCCCGCCGGCACGTGCTCGTTCGCGACGGCGATGCCTTCGCCCGGCTCGGCACCGCGCGAGTGTTTTGCTTCGATAAGACAGGAACGCTGACGACGGGCCTGCGGGTCCACGAGGTGCAAGCCGCTGCCGGAGAGGTCGAGCCAGACGTGCTCGCCATCGCGGCAGCGCTCGCCCATGGCTCGACGCATGTCCTCGCCCGAGCCATCGACGATGAGGCGAGCCGCCGCGGTGTCGCGGCGGCATCCGTCGCCGCTGTCCGTACGGTCGCCGGCTGCGGGATCAAAGGGCGGCTCGCCGACGGAGTGATCGTGCGACTGGGGAGCGGTCGCTGGATCGGTGAAGCAACGGGAATGCAAGACGCCCTCGACGGCAGCCCTGACCGGCCGGAGTGCGTACTCGCCATCGGCCACGACGTGGCCGGCCGCATCACCTTCGACGAGTCGATCCGTGCCGAGGCGGTGGCCACGGTGGCGGCCTTGGCTCGAGCGGGCGGCGAGGTGTGGCTCTTGTCGGGCGATCGCGAGCCGCGGGCCCAAGCAGTCGCTGGCACGCTGGGCATGGAGTATCGCGCGGCCTTGCTGCCAGAGGAGAAACTCGCCTTCGTGCAGAGCCGACCCGGTGTGGTGATGGTGGGCGACGGCATCAACGACGCGCCGGCGCTGGCGGCGGCCGACGTCGGCGTGGCGCTCGGCTGCGGTGCCGATGTCTCCCGCTGGACGGCGGCGATCTGCCTGTTGCGCGACGACCTTGCCGACCTGCCCTGGCTGGCCGCGCTTGCACGGCGGACCAACCGCACCATCCGCTGGAACCTTCTCTGGGCCTTCGGCTACAACGCGGCGTGCATCCCGCTGGCGGCCGTGGGCTGGCTCCATCCGGCGGTCGCGGCGGCGGCAATGGTGGCCAGCAGCCTGTTCGTGGTCACGGGATCGCTGGCGCTCGCGCGGCCGATGGCCGGCGAAGGAGAGACGTCCAGCAACGTGGCGTCACCCAAGCAGCGTGGCCTCGGGATCGCGAGGGTGCCGGCATGATCGAATGGCCGATGCTCGTGATCTCAGGAATGCTCGGCTCGGCCCACTGCCTCGGCATGTGCGGCCCGTTCGCGCTGGCGATCGGCAGCGCTGCTCCCGGCTGGGGGGTGAACCTCCGGCGGCAACTCGCCTATTCCGCAGGCCGCATCTTCACCTACGCCGTGCTCGGAGCGACGGCGGGCTTCGTCTCAACCCGGCTCGCGCGGTCGCTACCGGTCTGGACCAACGTGCCGGCCGTGCTCGCGATCCTCGCGGGCGCGCTGCTCGTCTGGCAGGGGCTGTTGGCGGCGGGCGTGATCCGCCGCCGCGGCGTCGAGAGCACGGCCGGATGCCCTGGCGGAAGTGCCTTTCGCGCGCTCCTGGCGGCCCGCGGACTCGGCGATGTGTTTCTCGCGGGCCTGTTCACGGGCCTGCTCCCCTGCGGACTCCTCTACGGCATGCTCGCCTATGCCGCGAGCCGGCACGATCCACTGCAGGGGCTCGCGGCGATGGCAGCCTTCGGCGCCGGCACGGTGCCTGCGATGGTGGCCGCCGGCCTGGGCGGTTCGGTCCTCAGCCTGGCATCACGGCGGCAGGTGCATGCGCTGGCCGCCTGGTGTCTGGTGGCGACCGGCATCGTCTCGATCGCGCGAGGGGCGTCGTTCGTCTCGCTGCCCGGGAAGCCCGCGGACGGCTGCCCGTTCTGTGAGGCCACGGCCGACGCCCCGGCGGCAGACCCTATTCCGGCCCCTTGATCGTGAGCATGGCGGCAGCCACCGTGATCCCGATCACGTTCAAGAGCACGATCAAGAGGCCCACCCCGTAGATCGTCTGAAGCCCGTCATCGACACGGATACGCTTGTCGCGGGCGAGCCGCGACACGGCCACGTTACAGACCCACGACCAGTGCAGCATCACGTGCACGAGGATGCCGACGGCGAGCGTCGCCAGCAGGCCGAACTGGATGCCGCTCCAGGCGTCGTAGTCGAGGCTCCAGAGCGTCCAGCCTTTGGCGGCCGGGCCTGGCGGAAACACGAAGCGGACGATGACCGCAGCGGCGCACAGCGTCACGAACGTGAAGAGCAGCGCGATGTCGAGCAGGAGGTTGATCTCGCTCCATGACCACGATGACGACGACGGCCGCCGTGACAACCCCCAACGGGGGCGTGCAGCAGACACGGGGGAGTCAGGGCTGCTGGCGGATGACGGCATGGTGTGGACTGAAAGTCACAACTCTTGCGGCAGCGGCGGCGCACACTTATTATTCTGTCATGTAGTTTGCGAGCGATAATAGTAAAAGAAATCACAACCCGAAAGCAGGTCCGCCAGCGATGGTCGAAAAAGCCACGGAAAAGAAGACGGCGAAGGAAGTCAACAAGTCCGAGGAGATCCGCAAGATCGCCACGTCGATGAAGGCCAAGGGCGAGAAGCCCCGGCCCGTGGCCATCATCGGAATCCTCAAGAAGCAGGGTGTGGTGGTGTCGTCGCCGCAGGTGAGCATGGTGCTCAAGCGGATGGGCTTCCGGCCGCGCAAGCGGCGCAAGAGCGGCGCTCTCGCGGCAGTGGCCACGGCGGCCAGCAAGAGCATGAAGTCGAAGTCAAAGATCTCGGTCGAGGACCTCGTGGCGGCGAAGAAGGCCGTGGGTCGGCTGGGCGGTCTCGATCGCGCGATCGCCGCTCTCGAGGCACTCCGGCAGTTCGAGGGCTGACCGCTTCGACGGCGGGTCGTTGGCGGTGCTGCGAAGGCCGTGCTTCGTGAGTCTTGGGTGGCTCGGGGC
>JBPCTA010000483.1:0-4121 GCA_051006595.1 Pirellulales bacterium | reverse complement strand
GCTGCCAGCCGGTGGTCTGCCACACGCCTCATGGCGTGTCGGGTCGCCCTGCCCGCTCGTCGCGTGGCGACGTGACCCAACGGCTGTCGCCAGCGGTCGCGCGGGGTGCGATGCCCTGCAACGCGACCTCGCCATGTGGGGAATGGCCGCGGGCGGCGACCGACTCGCCTGGGACTGGGCCGGCTATCTGGTGGGGTAGGATGCACCCATGACCGCTTTCGACGCCGAGCGCTACTCGCGACAGACCCGGTTTGCTCCGATCGGTCTCGAGGGGCAGACGCGGCTCGCCGCCGGCCGTGTGGCGATCGTGGGCTGCGGGGCGCTGGGAAGCGCGGCCGCGATGACGCTCGCCCGGGCCGGCGTGGGGAGCATCAGGCTCATCGATCGAGACGTGCCGGAGCGATCCAACCTCCCCCGGCAGATCCTCTTCGACGAGTCTGACATCGCTGCCGGCCTGCCCAAGGCGGTGGTGGCTGCGGCACACCTCGCGAGGATCAACTCGCACTCCGCCATCGAGCCGGTGGTCGCGGATCTCACGGCAGCGAACGCCGAGCGACTTCTCGCCCACGTCGATGTGATCGTCGATGGCACCGACAACTTCGAAGCTCGCTTCCTGATCAACGAGGTGGCCTGCCGGCATGGCGTGCCCTGGGTGCACGGGGGTGCGATCGGCGGCGAGGGACGCGTGATGACGATCGTACCCGGCCGCACCGCCTGCCTGAGGTGCCTGATTCCCGAGCCACCCGCTCCGGGGTCGCTTCCCACCTGCGACACGGCAGGCATCATTGGTTCAGCAGCAGTCGTCGTCGGTGCCGTCGAGGCCGTTGAGGCCGTCAAGCTGCTCGTGGGAGCGGCCGACAAGGCGGGTGGAAAACTGCTCGTCTGCGACCTCTGGGAGAACGTCTGGCGCACGGTCGATCTCGCCCCGTTAGCCGCGACAGGATGCGGTACGTGCCGAGGGAGCGACTTCCCATGGCTGGAGGGCCGCCTCGGAGCGCAGGCCACGGCCTTGTGCGGCCGTGATGCCGTGCAGGTGCCGGCGGCCGGCGGTGCGGTCGATCTGGCCGTGATCGCCGAGCGGCTCGCCGCGGTGGGCACCGTCGTGGTCAATCGATGGATCGTGCGCGTCGAAGTCGAGGACGGCATCCAGCTCTCGATCTTTGCAGACGGCCGCGCGATCGTGTGGGGTACCCGCGAGGAGGCGAAAGCCCGAGGCATCGTGGCCCGCTATCTCGGGGCGTAGGCCGGACCGTCAGGTGCCCGTGGCAGCTTCCATGATGTTCTGCTCGGTGGCCTCGGCCCGGGGAAACTCGGCAGTGAGCCGGCCTTCGGCGAGCACGATGATGCGGTCGGCCAGCGTCAGAAGCTCGGGCAGTTCGCTCGAGGTGAGAATCACGGCGAGCCCGTCGCGACAGAGGCGGTCGATGATCTCGTAGAGTTCTGCCTTGGCGCCCACGTCGATGCCCCGGGTCGGATCGTCGAGCAGGAGAATCCGCGGCCTGACGAGCAGCCAGCGGGCGAGAATGCACTTCTGCTGATTGCCACCGGAGAGTCCGGTGATCGCCGCGTGCGGCCCGGCCGCCTTCACCGCGGTGTCACGCAGCGGCGGTGCAACGAGCGCCTCCTCGCGGCCGCGGGAGAGAAGACCGCCGCGGACCGCCTCATCCAGACTGCAGATGCTGACGTTGGCCGCCACGTCGAGATCGGGAAACAGGCCGAACCGCTTGCGATCTTCCGTAACCATGGCCACGCCGGCGGCACACGCCTCCTCGGGATGCGCGAACCTCACGGCCCGGCCGTCGAGCCGGATCTCACCAGTCCAGGCCGTGCCGGTCGCACCGAAGAGCGTTTCCAGCAACTCCGTGCGGCCGGCGCCCATGAGTCCGGCCACGCCGAGAATTTCGCCGGCGTGGAGATCGAGCGAAACATCCCGCAGGCGGTGGCCCCGCGGGTGGTCCGGCCACGGGAGCGTGAGTCCGCGCACCTCCAGCAGCTTTGGGCCACGCGCGCGGGGGCCGTGGAAGTGGTGGCCGGCGATGTCGCGGCCCACCATCCAGCCCGTGATCTCCCGGGGCGTCGTGGCGGCGCGGTCGATCGTCTTCACGACACGTCCGTCTCGCAGCACCGTGATCCGGTCGGCGAGCCGGAAGACCTCGTCCATCTTGTGCGTGATGGAGAGGATCGTGACGCCCCTCGCCCGAAGCCGCGCGATCACGCGGTCGAGCCGCGCCACCTCCGTTTCCGTCAGGGCGCTGGTCGGCTCGTCCATGATCAGGATGTCACTCGCGAGCGACAGGGCCTTGGCGATTTCGAGGAGCTGTTGGTCGCCCACCCGGAGCGACCCCGCCGGCACGCGTGGGCTGATCGGGCACTCGAGCTCGGCGAGCAGGTCCGCGGCCTCACGTTCCATGGCGGCATCATCGATCAGGCCGAGCGGCGTTCGCCGCTCACGTCCGAGGAAGATGTTGGCCGCGGCCGAGAGTTGTTCGACGAGGTTCAGCTCCTGGTGGATGATCGCGATTCCCGCTCCCTCGGCATCTCGTGTGCCGCGAAAGCGGGCCGTCTTTCCCCGCACGAGCACCTCGCCGTCGTAGTCGGTGATCACGCCCGAGAGGATCTTCATGAGCGTGCTCTTGCCGGCGCCGTTCTCACCGCAGATGGCGTGGCACTCGCCCGGCAGCAGATCGAACGAGACGTCGGCGAGCGCGGCGACGCCTGGAAACCGCTTGCCGACCCCGCGGAAGGCGATGATGGGGGTCATGACGCGCGTCGGCCCTCGAGCCAGCGGACGGTGGCGAGCAGCAGGAGCATGCTCCCGGCCACGGCCCCGCCCAGCAGCCCGGTCCGGCCTGCGAGGGCATCGACGTTGGCCGCCCCCATCATGGCGAGCAACCCGGCAAACGCAGCGATGGTTGGAATCGCCGCCAGCCCTCGGCCGCCGGGGAACAGCCTGCGGGCCCGGTCACCCGAATGACCGAACTGGGTCAGCGTCACGGCGAGGGCCACGATGATGCCCACGATCATGCCCTCATACACGTCGGCGCTCGCCTTGATGAGCTTCGACACGGCGTCGATCACGACCCGCAGGAAGAGGGCCCCGAGCACGGTGCCCGTCACCGTGCCGACGCCCCCCTGCAGGCTGCAGCCGCCGACGACCGCCGCGGCGATCGCGTTGAGTTCGTAGCCACGAGCCAGATTGCCCGGCTGGGCCACGCTGCTGTCAGCCATCAGGAAAATGCCGGCCAGCGAGGCGGTGAGACTTCCGAAGCAGTAGGCGAACCACTTCACGTTGTCGGTGCGGATGCCGCTGAGCCGCGCCGCCTGCTCGTTGCCGCCAAGCGCGTAGAGGTGACGGCCCAGCACCGTGCGGGACAGGATCAGCCACGTGAGCAGCGCGAGCACGAGAAACGTGCCCGTCATGATCACGACGTTGTGTTCCTTGAGCCAGGCGAAGAAGGGGGTGTTGACGTTGATTTGCTGCGACTCGCTGCCCCACCGCTGCTTGTTGACGAACAGGCACATCGCCCGGGCAAAACTCCGCAGGCCGACGAGCGTGGCGAGCGTCGCCACGAATGGTGGCAGGCGAATGGCGGTGATCAGCCAGGTGTGGAGCGTGCCCACGAGCAGGCCCGAGAGCAGGCTGCCGCCGATGGCGACTCCGATCCCGAGCGGCCCCACCGTCACGAGCCGCCTGTCGTCCGGGGCCGAAAAGAGCGCGAGCAACAGGGCGCAGGTCGTGGCGCTGAACGCCACCATCGAGCCGGCGGAGAGGTCGATGCCACCGGCGATGATCACCACGGCGGCTCCCAGGGCGATGATGCCGAGGATCGCCGTATTGCGGAGGATGATATCGCGACTCTCGGCCCAGTTGGCGAAGTAGGTGTGATTCGGATCGAGCCAGCCCGTGATCACGAACACGACCACCATTGCCACCAGGAGGGCCAGTTCGTGCCTGGGAAGGCGCCAGCCGCTGCCGCTGGAGGAACCGAGGGGTGCCATGATCAGGAGCCGGTGAGGTGATACTTCGCCAGCCAGGCCGTGAAGTCGGGCAGCGTGAGAAACTCGACGACCTGTGAGTCGAACAGCCCCTCTTTGACGGGCGAGGAGCGATCGGGCACGAC
>JBPCTA010000482.1:0-2977 GCA_051006595.1 Pirellulales bacterium | reverse complement strand
TTCCTGCACCGTGGCGGCGGTCGACATTGAGAGATTCCTCGGAGGCGGGGGCTGGAAGACCGAAACGCGCACGCATCGCCGCAGCCGTGGCGGGTCAGCCTTCCGCGGGAGTTTCCGTCTGCGGAAGCGGCGCACCAAGTTGGGCGAAGAGCTGAAGCACACCGTTGAAGTGGGCGAGCCTCGGGCCATAGCGGTCGATGAACTCGCCCAGGGCGTATTCGCTGTCGGAAAAGTCTTCGGCGTTGTCGGCCGCCTCTTGGGCGATACCGGAGAGAAACTCGGTGTGAACCTTGGCCAGCGACTCTGCCGCCTGCCGACAGGATTTCGCGAGTTGGGGGTTCGCCTCCTTCCAGGCTTTGAGCTCGGCGGACCGTTGCCGCTGCTGCAGTGAGACCTGGTTGACCAGTTCCATGAGCAGTTCGCACGACTTGTGCTGGGCGACGACCATGTCCCGGAGCAGCCGATTGGTCTCGGCGAGATCGCCGGCCACCGGCTGACCGCCGTTCGCAGCCACGGTGCCGGAGGAGATGTCGAACTGGCTGAAGATCTGCGGAACGTCGCTCATGGGTCGCCCATCCTGGGTGCCAAATGCCGGAGGACGGGCGGAGGGAACTCGGCCCGTCTGGGAATGACTCATCCTAGGCATGCCAGTGCGGTTTTTCCATGTTGCAGCCCGAATTCACGCCCCCGCCGGCAGGGTCCGCCTGTCTTCCCCCGCCCACCGAAGGCCGTCTGTCCCGCGGGCCACGCGTGATTGCTGGAGGAGTTCAAGTGCCTGCCGGCGAAGCCCGATGGATGGGAGGCCGGAGAGCGGGGCCAGGGAAGGCCGCCGCCGAGGAGCGACGAGGGAGTGTGGAAACCAGATGCAGCAGCAGGCGGACACTCGCGGTGACGGGGCGGCGTTTGGATTTCTGACGGCGGTCGAGTCGCCCACGCACGGCCTGTTCGGCGGCTACCTCGTGGTCGATGCGCTGGGGCGGCCACTCGAGTTTCACTGCACCGCGCCCGTCAAGGTCACTCGCGCCCAGCAGATTCTCTACGGACCCACGCTTCACGGTCACCTGCACGGGCAGCAGATTGGCGGTGCGCTCCTCGCCGAGAGTGCGGTGACGCCGGCGATCGTGCTCACCGACCACGATGCAATGCTGCATGTTCGTCCCCACACGAAACTGCCGGTCGCGCTGGTGGGGTCGCTTGATTCTGAATCGACCGCGACGAGCTTCATGGTGGGCACGGCCCAGGTGAGCCCTCATGCAAACGACGTGGCGGACGTGCAACTGCTTCGCGAACGGCTTGTCGAACTGGCCGCCGCGGTCGATCTCCGCGAGCCGTTCGAGCGGATTCGCGCCGCGCTCGACGAGGCCCAGCGTCATTAGAAGGCATGGCATGCACCCATGACTCCACATCACGCCTCGTCGGTGCGGTCACTCCGACCCGGAGATCTGCTGCTCGATGCTCCCGCCGTACAGCCGTGGGGCGACCTCGTGATTCCCACGCCGCCCGCGCTACGACTGCCGGTGGTCGCGCCGATTCCGGCGGTCATTCAGGTGGAGATGCCGGTTGCCAGGCCCAAGGTCACCAGCTGCTTCTTCAGGCCTGCTGCAGCGCCGCCGATCGCCGTGGTCGGGCCGGCAGTGATGCGTATCGAACCCGGAGCCGCCGCGAACGAAGCTGCGACTCCGCCGGCCGCCGCGGCGCGACGCACCAGGATCGCGCCGCCGCGCGACGTGGTGAAACTCTCCGAGAAGTTCTTCTATCTGCTCCAGCCAGATCTCGAATCGATCCTCCATGCTGGCCAGCTCGAGTTTCCGCGACAGCCATTTCCCTTCCAGCTCGACGGCATGGCATTCCTGGTGCCGCGACACGGTGCAGTGCTTGCCGACGAGATGGGGCTCGGCAAGTCGATGCAGGCGATCTCGTCGATCCGGCTGCTCGTGCGTTCGGGCGAGGCGCGACGCGTGCTCGTCGTCTGTCCCAAGGGGCTCGTCTCCAACTGGGCCCGCGAGCTGGCCGATTGGGCTCCGGAGATCGTCGTGGCGGTCATCGAGGGGGATCAGCCACGGCGGAAGTGGCAGTGGAGCCTGACGGACGTGCCGGTGAAACTCGCCAACTACGAGGTGCTCGTCCGCGATCGCGATCTGGTGGCGGAGCTCGGGCTCAGTTTCGACCTCATGGTGCTCGACGAGGCTCAGCGGATCAAAAATCGCTCCAGCCAGACCAGCCAGGCGGTGCGATCGGTGGACCGACGCCGATCGTGGGCGCTGACCGGCACGCCCATCGAAAACAGTGCCGATGACCTCGTCGGCATCTTCGAATTCGTGGCGCCGGGCCACCTCAGCGAGCGGATGGCGCCGAAGGCGATGGGGGCGGCCGTCTCGGACCACGTGCTCCGCAGAACGAAAGACAAGGTGCTCAAGGACATGCCGCCGCGGCTCAATCGCGACGAGCGGATCGAGCTCACGGCAGAGCAGCGAGAGACCTACCGGCGGGCGGAAGAAGAGGGTGTTTTGCGGCTGGCCGACATGGGCCGTGAGGCGACGATCCAGCACGTCTTCGAACTCGTGCTGCGGCTCAAGCAGATCTGCAACTTCGACACGGCAACGGGCGAAAGCGCGAAACTCGAGTGCCTCGAGGCCGAACTCGAGGAGGTGCAGGCCAGCGGCCGCAAGGCCCTCGTCTTCAGCCAGTGGGTCGAAACGCTCGGCCGGCTCGACAAGGGGCTCGCCCGCTTCGGGGCCCTGCAATACCACGGTGGCATGTCGACCGTGGCCCGTGACGAGGCGATCCGACGATTCAAGCACGATAAAAAACACAACGTGCTGCTGCTCTCCTACGGCGCCGGCGCCGTAGGGCTCAATCTGCAGTTCTCGCAGTATGTCTTTCTCTTCGACCGCTGGTGGAACCCCGCAGTGGAGGATCAGGCGATCAATCGCGCCCAACGGATCGGCTCGGCGGGGGCCGTGACGGTTACCCGCTT
>JBPCTA010000481.1:0-5179 GCA_051006595.1 Pirellulales bacterium | reverse complement strand
GTCCGGCGACGGGGCACGGGCAGCTCCGAGCCCCCCGAATGTCCGGAGACGGGGCATGGGCAGTCTCGAGCCGTACAGCAGGGCTGCCCGCGGCCTTACGGCCGGTCGGCTTGTACGAAAACGGCCCGAGCCGTACAGCAGGGCAGCCCGCGGCCGTACGGCCGGGCGGCGTGTACAGGCATGAACTCAGCGAGGGGCTGCCCGTGCCCCGGAGCCGGCGTATGACGCCAAGCGGAGGCAGGATGCCGAAGCGCCGGCGGCATCCGAGTGAGTGAAGCCCAGGATGGGCGCAACGAACGTCCGGAGACGGGGCATGGGCAGCTCCGAGCCCCCCGAATGTCCGGCGACGGGGCACGGGTAGCCCCGAGCCCCCCGAACGTCCGGCGACGGGGCATGGGCAGCTCCGAGCCGCGCGGCAGGGCTGCCCGCGGTCTCACGGCCGGTCGGCTTGTACCGCGGACCGCGGCCTTACGGCCGCTCGGCTGGCACGAGGTCATGGTGCCCGCAAGACTGCTACCGCTCAGGCGGCTGCACCTCGAGAATCCCTTGCTGCTCGATCCATGACCGCATCGACTTCCCCTGATTCATCAGCAGCGACAGCGCCCGCCACTGCCGCTCGCTGGCGGCGGCCTTGATGGGGCCGGTCTCGGCGCCGGCGAGCACCATGTAAACGAGGTTCTGCTGCAGGTGGCTGTTCTCCTGCCCGGCCGCAAGCTCGTCGATCCGTAAGGCAGGTTCGCTCGCGATGAGCGCCGCCTCGATGGCGTCGTGCTGCTGCTCATTCAGCCCCAGCATGTCATCGAGCTTGAGCACGACCGACACCACCATGGCCCGCCAGCGAAACGACCGACGGGCTCGCTGCTCGCCCTCGATGCCGGCGACCTGCCGCTCGTCGAGCGTCGTCGGCAGCACCTTCGCAAAGAGCGAGCCTGCATCGAACAGGCCGCGAAGACGCTGGCGGCACTGCTGCACATCCTGCTGAAACAGCTGCCACTTCTTTTGGCCTTCGGGGTCGTTGAGATTCACACGGACGCCCGTATAGGTTCCGCGGATCTCGTCCACTTCGGCGGCGAATCGACGGATGTCCGACTCGATCGCCAGCCGAAGGGTGCGCCGCTGGGCATCGGTGAGTTCGCAGGCGTCGTCGATCCGCGCGAGCCGCTTCTCGGCAATCGCCCGGGCACGGGAAAACGTGGGCGACTCCGGTGGCCGTTCCTCGTCGCCCATGATGGCCACGCCCCTCCCATTCGCCACGATCCGCCGACCGTTGATGATCAGTTGGCCCTGAGCCTGGATCTGCAGCCCGCCGTTGTCACCGCGGAGCACCCAGCCGTTGCCCTGCTGTTCGAACAGATTGGCATCGAAGTTCGATCCCAGATCGATGAGGTGCTGCTGCTGCTCGGCCTGCGCCTGAACGACCGCCGCCTCTTCGATGACACTGTCATCCTCGCCGCGTGAGGACATGAATCCCACGGCCATCGACAGCGTGAGTGCCACCGCGATCCCTCGGCGGCCCGCAGCCACACACGTGGGCCACCACGCGGCAAGAGTCGGCGGCTGCGTCATTTCGTCCACCAGTCGTCCTCCTGATGCAGCCCCTGGCCGTCGAAGTTCCAGCCGACATGCATTCCCACCACCGCCGTGCCGGCGGCCTGCCGCCATCGCAGCCATTCGGCCCGCTGCACCGCGTCGAGGTGCGGCTCAATGCAGGCGTTGGCGTAATCGGGGGCGGGGCGATAGTTGTTCATGACCACGCCGGTGTCGTCGAGCTCGCGGAGCCACGATTCCTTCCAACTGGCCTCGAGATCGGCCTGGATCGCCTCCCGCTGGGCTGTGGTGAGATCGAGCTGGCGGTCGAGTTTGGCGACGATCGCCACGCGGGCCGCCGCGGCGCGACGAGCCATGCGGGCCGTCTGCTCCCGGCCATACTCCGCAAACTCCGCATCGCTGACATGCGGCTCGAGAGCTCGCGCGATGGGGGCCTGGATGCTCCGCCGGGCGTCGAAGGCCCGCCGCGGCTGGCCGCCGAGCATCTGCTGGGTCGCACAATCGAGCGCCGTCTTCGCGACCGCCGTCGTGCCCGCCGCGATCACCTCCCGCCGGGCCTCCACCGGCAGGTTCGGGCATGCCTGCCGTACCATTTCGAGCTCGGTCCTCAGCACCGGCTGAAAGAGCTGCTCCATCTGCTTGGCCTGCTGACGGATCTGTTTTCGCTGCTGCCACTGCTGCGCCTGCTGCGGATCCTTGGGCATCTCACCGTCTTCAGCTTCGTCGAGAGGCAGGGGGGCGATCTGGGGACGTGGCACCGGCGCAATCGCATCGAACACGGCCCGGAGGCCGGCACCAAAGAATCCGCCCGCGGGCCGCATCGGCATGGCCGGCTGGACGATCTGGACCTCGACTTCGACCTCTGCAGGCTCGACCGGGGCTTCCATGAACCGTGCGGCCGCCTCGGCCTCCATCGCGATGGTCGGACCGTTTTCTGGCGGCTGATCGCCCTCGGGCACAAGAAAATTCGTGTCGGCCATGGTCGCACAAGGCAACAGTGCCATGGCCATCAAGGCCGAGGCGGCGCAGCAGGCCATGCGGCGGTTGCGGAAACGTCCGCGGGACGCACTCGTCGCGCTGAGCGTGCTCATCGTTCGTACACCGGGAGAAACTTGTAGTTGACCGCCAGCGACAACAGTGCCAGCGCCGTATCGACCGTGCCGCCGAAGCCCCCGCCTCGGCCCGCGAATCCAGAGAAGCTGCCGTCCTTGCCCTGCATCGCCTTCATCTCCTTGATGAGCCCGGCGTTCCACTGCTCCCAGGCGGCGACGTCGCCCTGAAAGAGCGCCTGCGCGCGATAGTAGCGGGTGTAGGTCGGATAGCCTTCCGCCTGCGGTTCGCCCCCCGAACGGCTCTTCAGGTAGGCGACCGCCTTCGTGTACTGAGGCAAGCCTTTCTGAGCGGCGATCGCATAGACGAGCACGCCGATGCTCGTGACGGCGTCGCTGCCGCCGCCGGCGCCGCCCGAGTAGCCGATCTGGCCATTGGGTCCGGTCATCGTCGTGAAATACTTGATCGCCCGATCGATCGTCTCGTCGGGCACCTCGATTCCCGCGTTGCGAGCCGCCAGAAGCCCCATCAAGACGGCACCGCTCACCGAGGTGTCGGCATCCTTGGCATCGGCGGAATACCGCCAGGCCCCCAACGGATTGTTCTTCGCGCTTGTCACCGCACACCGCGCGGCCAGTTCGAGCGCCTGCCCGAGCGACCGCCCCTTGCCCGATCCCGCGGAGGCTTCCGTCCAGAGCGTCCGGTCGTCGACGGCCCCGTAGGCCTCGGCGAGCGCGAGCATCCCGAAGCCGTGCTGATACATGCTGTCGTGGCCCTGGCCCGAGCCCAGGAACCCGGTCTCGGCGTTCTGCGACAGGATCATGTTTCGCAGCGCCTTGCGGATCGGCACGCGGTAAGGACCGTGATTGGGATCCTCGCCTGAGGCGAGCAGCGCCATCACTGCCATGCCGGTCACGCCCGGCCCTGCCTGACCGTCTTTCCAGGCCCCGCTCTCGTCCTGCGTCTTGATCAGAAACCGCAGGCCGGCGTCGTACATTTCCCGGACATCCCGGGGCACTGGGTCGCCATACCGCACGAGCGGCCCGTCGCCGCGGGCCGGCACGGCCAGCGCCGCGACGAGCAGGGCGGCAGAGCCCGCGATCATGGCTGGGAATCCGGCGCGGCGGCACCACGGCATGGGCATCATCGCCGCTCCTTTTCAAACCGATTGAAGTAGGCGTCGAGACCGGCCCGGAACTCCTCGGGGAGCACTCGACCGCTCGATCCCGTGGCCTGATCCTTCTCGCCGCCGGCCGCCCGCTGCGTGCGATTGCCGCTGCCGACGAGCGCGAGCGCCGAGGCACTGGCCGTCCCTGTGCTGCCGCCGCCGGGCGTCGCGCTGCCAGCCCCACCACCTCCGCCACCACCTCCGCCAGAGTTGGAACTCGCCGCCTGGGCGGCGAGCAACAGTTCGATCACTTCTGATTCGGCGCCGATCGCCTTCGGTCCGGTGTCGGGGCTGGCGAGGATATCGGTCGCCTCGGCCATCACCTCCTCGACCTTCTCGAAGAGTTGAATTTCCTGGCCGAACGACGACTCGCCGTCAGGCTCCTCGAGGAGCCGATCGACGAGATCGACGATCCGGTCGGCGAGCGCATCCTGACGGTCCGCGAGCCCCTCCGCCTGCCGCCGGACTTCGTCCACGGGCAGAGCCGCCCGCGCCTGCTGGGCCACACGCGTCTCCTCACGGAGATTGACTTCATCCTCGAGGATCTTCATCGTCTCGAGCACGACCTCCGGCGGCAGGCTCTCCCGAGATTGGCCCCCCCCCTCGCCGCCCGACTGCGGCGGCGGCACCAGATCGTCGGCCAGTCGATCGAAGGTGTCCGACCAGAACTCCGCCTGGGCGATCGACATCCCGGCCTCCTTGGGGATGTCTTCGGAGAGTTGCCGCAGGCTGCCGAGCGTGTCGAGGTCCTTCATCTCCTCGAGCACCGTGCGAAACCCGGGCAACTGTCGCCGCTCGAAGTAGGCCTGCAAGTCGTCCATCAGGGCCGACAGCTTGTCCGTCTCGCGGACGGTCTGCTCCCGCACGTCGTCGAGCGCCTGCTTCACCTTCGGGGGCTGGCGATCGGCCTTGCCAAACGCATCGGCCGACAGGCCCGCGATCCGACTGCCGATCGAACCCTGCTCCCGCGACGCCAGCTTCAGCCGCTTCACGAACGTGCTGCCCTCCAGTCTGGCCATCACCGCCGCCAACTCGTCGGCGACCTTGGCAAACTCCGCGAGCAGCTCTTCCTGCGCCGCAATCGCGTCGTCGAGCGCCTCCGCGGCGGAGGGTTCGCCGCCAGCCCGCTGCTCCTCAGGGGGCGCCACGCCCGCCTGCGTCGTGGGCAGTCCGAACCGTCCCGGCCCCGCTGCCGATTCCTGCTGCTCACCCGCCGGCGTGTCGCCGGTGGGCTGCTGCGACGACTCCCGATCGACGACCTGCGGCACGGGCGGCACCGGCGGCTGTGTGTCCGAACTCTGGGCATCCTCTCCGGGAGCGGCCGGCTGGCTCCGCTCGTCCCCGACCTTCGGCGGCTGCGGGTCGCGGGCCGATGCCGCCGCGGCAGGAGTGGCCCTCCGAGCGGTCGCCGCC
>JBPCTA010000480.1:0-5269 GCA_051006595.1 Pirellulales bacterium | reverse complement strand
TCGAGCCCTTCGGCGGTTCCACCGTGATCGTGACGTCGAAGCCGGCGCTGGCAGGCGACACGCCGGCCGCGGAGATCGTCCGCGAGGTCATCGATCGTCTGGCCGCCATGTCGGCCTCGGGGGGCGGCAGCAGCATGCTCGTGGACGAGGTGCTGCACGGTCTGGCTTGTCGTGCGGCGATCAAGGCGGGCGACCGGCTGTCGCAGGCCGAGGTCGACGCGCTCGTCCGCGATCGGAGGATCGTTCGCGAGTCCCATCATTGTCCGCACGGCCGGCCTACGTCGCTGACGCTGTCGCGACAGGATCTGGACCGTCAGTTTCGCCGAACCTGACCGCGGCCCTCGCCCGATCATCAGCCATCCGGAGACGTCATCATGATCTGTGTCAGCATCGGCCGTGGTCGCCACCGCCACATGATCGCCGAGCACAAGCATCTCGTCGACAACGGCATCAAGCTCGTCGAACTGCGGCTGGACTATCTTCAGGGCGAGGTGCAGGTGAAGCGGCTGTTGAAGGACCGCCCCTGCCCCGTGATCGTCACCTGCCGGAGAAAGAGCGACGGCGGCCGGTGGGAGCATACGGAAGACATGCGGATGAGGCTGCTGCGCACCGCAATCGTCGAGGGAGCCGACTATATCGACCTCGAGGATGACGTGGCCGCCACGGTGCCGCGATACGGCGGCACGAAGCGGATCGTGAGCCACCACGATTTCGCCAAGACTCCCGCCGATCTCACGCTCCTGCACAAGCGGCTGGCGTCAATGGATGCCGACATCGTCAAGATCGCGACGATGGCCAATCATCCGACGGACAATCTGCGGATGCTGCAGATGGTTCATGCGAGCAAACTCTCGACGGTGGGGATCTGCATGGGCGACATCGGCGTGCCCACCCGGATTCTCGGCGGTCGGGGCGGCGCGCCCTTCACCTATGCGACCTTCAACGAGGAACGGGCGTTGGCGCCCGGCCAGATCGGCTGGCGGCAGATGCGGGAGATGTACCGCTACGACTCGATCACACCGGCGACCCGGATCTACGGGGTGGTCGCCGATCCCGTGGCCCACAGCCTCAGTCCGGTCGTGCACAACGCGGCGCTTGCTGCGGCGGGAATCGACGCGGTCTACCTGCCCTTCCGCGTGCCAGCCGAGCAGATCGACGAGTTCATTTCCGGAGCATCCCGCTGGCCGCTCGCCGGCGTGAGCGTGACGATTCCCCACAAGGAGACGGTGCTGCGTCATGCCACGCGGGTCGATGACCTCGTGAAATCGATCGGCGCGGCCAACACCCTGAGCTTCGCGGCGGACGGCATCTCGGCTTCCAACACCGATGCCACGGCGGCCGTTGAGAGCCTGATGGCCGCGCTCAAGGGCGAGGAGCCGTCATCTGCCGGCGCGGCGAACAGCCTCAAGACGGCGCTGGTGCTGGGGGCGGGCGGGGCCGCCCGCGCGGTGTCGTTCGGGCTCAAGCAGCGGGGCATCGAGGTCACGCTGGCCTCGCGGACGCTCGAACGGGCCAAGAAGATCGCGGCGGAGGTCGGCTGCAAGGCGGTCGACTGGGCGGCCCGGCATCGCATGCCCTACGACTGCGTGGTCAACGCCACCCCGGTGGGCATGCATCCCAATGTGGACGAGAGCCCCTACGAGAAGGAGCATTTGCGGCCCTACATGGTGGTCTTCGACACGGTCTACAATCCGGAGAACACGCTTCTCATCAAGGAAGCCCGCAGCGTCGGCTGCCGGATCGTCACGGGAGTCGACATGTTCGTCCGGCAGGCCGCGATCCAGTTTCGCATCTGGCACGGCACCGAGCCGCCATCGCAGGTGATGCGCGACGCGCTCAAGCGGGCCACCGCGTCGGCGAAGCAGCCCACGTGACCCACGACACGCCGAGACACGCCGCCCCATGACGAGGATCACGCTCATCGGCTACCGCGGTTGCGGCAAGTCAACGGTCGCCGACCTGCTCTCCCGACGGCTGGGTTTGCCGTGGCGGGATGCCGACGCCGTGCTCGAGATCCGCGTCGGCTGCTCGATCGCGGCGCTCGTCGCAGGCCGCGGGGAGTCCGCCTTTCGTGACGAGGAATCGCAGGTCTTGGCGGAACTGCTCGCCGGCGAGCCGTGCATCCTGGCAACGGGAGGGGGCGTGGTGCTGCGGTCCGGGAATCGAGACCTCCTGCGGCGACGGGCGCGGCCCGTGATCTGGCTCACGGCACCGGCCGACGTCGTGCGGGACCGTCTGGCGGCCGATCCGACCACCGCCGACCGTCGTCCGGCGCTCTCGGGCATCGATCCATTGGCCGAGGTGGCTGCCACGCTGATTGCCCGCGAGCCGCTGTATCAGGAATGCGCCGACCTCGCGGTCGATACGGGGGCGGAGACACCGGAGCAGATCGTCGATCGCATCGCCGCCTGGCTCGAGAGCCAGGGCCGTGACTGTCACCCCGTCGCTTCCGATCCAAAGGGATGCGCATGAATGCCGGCCTGTCTGCCGTCTTGGCTCGCGATGCGGTTCCGCCTGCGTGGCTGCTGGTGATCGTCGTGATCGTGACGGGAGCCGTGATCGGCCGCCTTCTGACCACCGCCGTCGCGAGGCTCGTCGATCCCGATCCGCGATCCGATGCAATGGTGAACCGCGTGGTCATGGTGCTGTCGGTGGCTACTGCCCTTGGGCTGTGGTGGTGGGAGGTTCTGGCCCGGGGGCAAGTGCCTGCCGTCACGTCTGATTCGTCGGCAGGCGACCTGTTCCCGGTCGTTGTCCGGTATGCCGCCCATCTCGCCCTCCTGACGCTGCTGGCGGCCGCCAGTTGGGTCGATCTGCGGCACCGCGTGATCCCGGATGCCATCACGGTGCCGGGGGTGTTGCTCGGCATGCTCTGGACGGCCATGGTTCCTGACTCGCTTCTACCGATGGCTCGCGAGGTGCCACGCTCGTTCGCGCCGCCACTGCGCGAGCCCGATGTGCTCGGTCTGCTCGGAGGGCTGCGGGGTGACTGGCCCGTGTGGCTCGAGGGCTTTCCCCATCCCTGGGGATTGCTGGCGGCAGCCGCCATCTACGCCGTCTGGTGGCTCGTGGGCACGGAGCCGACGGCCGGTTCGGCAGGATCCCGCTCAGCCTGGTGGCAGCGGCTCGCGACGCCCCGTCTGCTGGTCGGGGTGATTGGCGGGGCCATCATCGTGGCCGCGTGGCTGGCCGGTGGTCTGCACTGGCGTGCGATCCAGTCGTCGCTCGTGGGCATGGCCGTGGCAGCGGGCATGATCTGGCTGACGCGGGCCGGTGCCTCGCGGGCGCTCGGCCGTGAGGCGATGGGCCTCGGGGATGTCACGCTGATGGCGATGATCGGCGCGTGGCTTGGCTGGCAGCCCTGCGTGCTTGCCTGCTTTCTCGCTGTCTTCATCGGCTTAACGCATGGCGTCGTACAGATCGTGGCCCGCAGTGAGACGGAGCTTCCCTTCGGTCCGAGCCTCTGCCTCGCATCGGCGGCGGTTGTCGTCTGGTGGCGGTCGCTCTGGGAGCAGACGGCGGTGTTCTTCGACCGGCCGCACGAGATGGCGGCGGTGGTGGCCCTCGTGATCGGGCTCACGGCGGTGACCCTCTGGATCTGGAACCGGATCCGTCCGATTGCTGCGGAATAGACCGCATCCGAATCATGGCCGAGCCCCGTCTCGGGGGCGGCAAAAGGGTTGGCCGCGACGGCCTTGCCCCGTCTGCCGCATCCCCCTACCATCCCGCCCGCCTCGTTGCCCGGAGACGTCCGATGCCCCCGTGCCTGCTCCGCGAACGCGTTTCCCATGCCACGAGCATGGCCGTGATCGCCGTGATCGTCGCCGGTGGCTGCGTCAGCAATCCGTTCCGGAAGCAGGAGTCACTGGCGCCTCCGAGTTTGGAGCCGCCGCCGGGCGTCGCCGCGCCGGCCCACACGGTGCCCCAGACGTCGGTGTCGATGCCGCCGTCGTATGCCGACGTCGATGGACGGCAGCTGGAAGTGGCGCTCGGCCGAAGCCGCGAGGAATCGCAGCTCATGCAGGATGAGATCGCGGCCCTCCGCGATCAGCTCGCGAGCACCTCGTCGCAACTGGCGGAGACCCGTGCCGCCGGGATGCCGCCCGGCGCCGCCGACAAGCCGCCGCGGACCAGCAACGATGGCGGCATTCCCACGACGCCGGTTGTCATGCAGTCGGCGATGACCCAACTCAAACTTCCGGAGCTGCAGCCGCGGTTCGACGGCGCCGTGGTGCGGATCGACATTCCTGCCGATCGGCTCTTCGACGACGGCACGGCCAACCTGCTGCCCGAAGGCGCGGCGGTGCTCACGCAGGTGTCGAACGAGCTCGAGCGGGTCTACCCCGGGCATTTCCTCGGCATCGAAGGACACGTCGATACGGAGCCGCTCCAGAACGCCTCTTGGACGTCGCCGCATCAGCTGACGGCTGCCCGATCGGCTGCCGTGTTCGACTTTCTGACCACCCGCACGTCGATGCACGAGAGCCAGCTGTTTCTCGTGGCCCACGGAGCCAACCATCCGCTGGTCTCGAATGCCACCTCCGCGGGACGGGCGCGGAATCGGCGGATCGAACTCGTGATCTATCCCGATCGCGCCGCGGCGAACGAGACTGCCGCGAAGTGATCCGCCTGCCCCCGATCTCACGATCGGGGGGCTCCCTCGGGCGGGAGGCCATGTGATGGGGCGGGCAGAAGCCGCGTCGGCACGGTACACTGCTGCATCCATGGTCACGATCGTCGATTACGGCAGCGGCAATCTGCGGAGCGTGCAGAAGGCCTTCGAACGTCTCGGTTCGGAGGCCCAGATCACCGACGACCCCGAAGTCGTCTCCCGCGCAGCACGCATCGTGCTGCCGGGCGTGGGGGCGTTTGGCGATGCCATGCGGGCCCTGCACGACCGCGGCCTCGTGGAGCCGCTCGTGGCCCATCTTGAGGCAGACAGGCCGTTTTTTGGCATCTGCATGGGGCTGCAACTGCTCTTCGAGACAGGCCTGGAGGGTGGCCGTCACGCGGGGCTTGGCGTGCTGCCCGGCGAGGTGGTGCGATTCGAACGGCCGGCGGGAATGAAGGTGCCGCACATGGGCTGGAACACGGTCGCGTGGCGTGGCCCGTGGCAGCCCGGCGCCGTCGGCGACGACTTTTATTACTTCGTGCACTCCTACCACGCAGAGCCGCGAGACGAGTCGTTGGTGGCGGCGGTCACCGATTATGGAGGCGAGTTCTGCTCGGCCGTGTCGCGTGGACGGCTCTTCGCCACGCAGTTTCATCC
>JBPCTA010000479.1:0-5259 GCA_051006595.1 Pirellulales bacterium | reverse complement strand
CGGGTTGCGCTGCCGTCCGCCTGGGGCCGGGTTTCGCTCGAGGTCGTCGTGCCGGATTGACACCGGCCGCTTCCGATCTGTAGTACCTCGGACAGTTCATCAGGGCATCGCTTCGCTATCGGCCGTTGCCGGTCACGTGGCGGCCAGCGTCTCGTCGAGGAGATTGATCATGTCAGTGATTCGTGTGGGCAGCAGCAGCAAGTATGCCGATGGCTGGGACGCCGCGTTTGGTGGGCGGCGAGCTACCGCCAAGAAGGCGGCCGCCCCCGCCAAGAAAGTCGCCACCGCATCGAAGCGATCGCCGGTTGCCGTCAAGAAGAAGGTGACGTCAAAGCCACGAAAGCCAGCCCGGAGCCGTCGCGGATAAACCGGATCATGCGGTGCGAATACTCCTCACTGCTGCACGGCTCGGGACTACCCATGCCCCGTCGCCGGACGTTCGCTGCGCCCATCCTGGGCTTCACTCACTCGGATGCCGCCGGCGCTTCGCCATCCTGGCTGCGCCGACCAATCCGCTACGGCGGATCGGTGCCCGGTCATACGCCGGCTCGCGGGGCACGGGCAGCCCCCCGCTGAGTTCGTGCCCGTCAAAGCCGACCGGCCGTAAGGCCGCGGGCCGTTTCCGCTCGCGGCTCGCTTCCAAAGAGCCTCTCGAGGCCGGAGTTGCCAGGGCGTTTCGCTAACCGAGTTCTTTGGCGCGGGCCGCGGCCGCCACGACGGCGTCGATCAAGGCCCCGCGCACGCCCCGCTGCTCGAGCACGGCAAGGCCCGCGATCGTGGTGCCGCCAGGGCTCGAAACGCGGTCTTTGATCTGCGCGGGATGCTCGCCGGTCTGCTCTAAGAGCGCCGCTGTGCCGGAAAGCGTCTCGACGGCGAGCGCCAGGGCCAACTGCCGCGGCAGGCCCGCCTTCACGCCGCCATCCGCCAGCGCTTCGACGAGCAGCGCGACGAAGCCCGGCCCGGATCCCGATAGTCCTGTGACGGCGTTCATCAGCGATTCTTCGGCCTCGTGAACGTGGCCCACCGAGGCGAGCAGCGACAGCACGCGGTCGGCAGCCGCCGCGGACACCTCGGGAGTGCGGCAGACCACCGACACCCCGTGGCCCACGAGGCATGGAGTGTTGGGCATGACGCGGATGATCCGCTTCGTGCCGGCCATGCCCGCCAGCGTGTCGGTCGACATGCCGGCCACGATCGAGACGAGCACCGCGTCGCCGCCAAGATGGCCCGCAAACTCGCGACAGGCCGCGGCTGCCTGCTGGGGCTTCACGGCGAGGAACACGAGGCGTGCGGCCGCGGCCGCAGCGGCGGGAGTGTCAGCGAACCGGATTCCAGGCAGCCGGGCAGCGAGCCGCTCTCGGGCCGGCGGATGGGGATCATAGACGGTGATGTCGGACGACCGGAGCAGGCCCGCGCGACAGAAGCCTTCGGCGAGCGCCAGCGCCATCTGACCGCCGCCGACCATGGCCACGGCCCGGTCGGCAGTCTGGGGCTCAGCGGAGACTTTGTGGGGTGTGGAGGTCATGGGCCGGCGCCTTGTGTGGGGTCGGTAGGCACGGCCGAAACGGGCTCGCCGGCACAGCCGCAAGGCCTCGATTCAGCCACCCAGTTGCACGATTTCATCATGCGACCCAGTATACGTGCGAGGATTCCCCACGCAGGAGATTCGGGTCGCATGAAGATCTACACCAAGACCGGTGACGCGGGCGAGACGGGGCTTTTTGGCGGGCCGCGAGTTCGCAAGGATCATGCGCGAATCGAGGCCTTCGGGACCGTGGACGAGCTCAACAGTCACCTCGGCATGGCCCGCACCCATTCGGTGGCGGCGGCCTTCGATCCCCTGCTCCGCCGCGTGCAGTGCGAGCTCTTCGACCTGGGCGCCCAACTGGCCACGCCCGACACCGCCGAGGAGCGGATCACGGCTCGGCACGTCGAAGCCCTCGAGGTCGAGATTGACCGCCACGAGGCCACCCTCGAGCCGCTGAAGTGCTTCATCCTTCCCGCCGGCACGCCCCTCGCCGCCGCCTTTCATGTGGCCCGCACGGTCTGTCGCCGGGCCGAGCGGCGCGTTGTCACGCTGTCGATGGAGCCCGCCGCGACGATCCCGGCCAACGCGATCGAATACCTCAACCGTCTCGGTGACCTGCTCTTTGTGCTCGCTCGGGTGGCCAACCGTCAGGCAGGCGTCGCCGACGACCCGTGGATCCACCCATGACCGAGGCGGCTGGCATGGCGGGCTTCCGGCCGTCGGTTGCACGGGCAGCTGAGGCCACGGCCGCGGCCCGAGCGCGGATCGCTGCCCAGCACGACGCCAGTCGGCACCTTCAAGGAGAGCAGTCGGTCGGAAGGTGTCAGGGATGGGCCGTCTGCGTGCTGGGGGCGGAACTCTTCGACGCCATCGTTCGCGATGTCTGGGATGCCATCGTTGCCGGACTCCCGGAGGCCGACGCCGCCCAGATCGGCCGCCACGCCGCCCTCGTGGCCCACGGTGGCTTCGGCCGAGCGGAGATGGCCCCGTGGTCCGACCTCGATCTCATGATCCTGCACGACGGGCGGGCCAGCCTGCTCGTGGCTGACGTGGCCCGCCGGCTGTTGCAGGATCTCTTTGATGCCGGGCTCGAGGTTGGCCAGAGTGTTCGCACCGTGTCGGAGGCGATCGATCTCGCCGCGACGGATGCCACCATCATGAGTTCGCTGCTCGACTGCCGAGCCCTTGCCGGTGGCGACGAACTCGTGCCGCGGCTCCGGCAGCGGCTGCGATCCACCCTCGCCCGCGGCCGTCGTCGGCACGTCGATCGGCTCGTCGCTGCCCGTCGCGAGGAGTCGGACAAGCATGGCCAGAGCGTGGCCGTGCTCGAGCCGAATGTGAAGCGGTCTCCCGGCGGCCTTCGCGACATTCAGCTCCTCCGCTGGCTGGGCCAGCTCGTGCACGGGGTCCATACGCTCGATGACCTTGCGCACGCGGGGGGGATCTCCCGTGCCGACGCCGATGCCGTCCGCGACGCGCGGGAGTTTCTGATGTGGGTCCGCAACGACCTGCACCTCGCCGCTGGCAAGCCGGCCGACGATCTCACCCGCGACCAGCAGGTGCGAATCGCGGCGGCGGTTGGTATCGAATCGCGGGAAGGGCTGCTGGGCGTCGAGCGGTTCATGCGGGAATACTTCGGCCATACCCGTCGTGTCGCGCAGGCGGTTGACACGATGCTGCGCTCGCTTGACCGCGCGGGGCCGATCACGTCGCTCGCGAAAGGCCTGCTGGGGCATAGCGTCGATGGCATGTTTCGTGTCGGCCCGCTCGATGTCGCGGCCCTGCCCGCGAGCCTCCCGCTGGTGGCCGGCAGCCTGCGCGATATCGTCCGGCTCGCCGAACTCTCCATGCTCTACGACATGCCCGTGGCCCGAGACACCTGGGAGGCGGTTCGGGCGGCGGTGCCCACCCTGTCGCGCGAGCCCGACCCCGCGGCAAACGCCGCCTTCCTCGCTCTCTTCGCCCAGCCGGCGAGGCTGGCCACCGGCCTCCGGTGGCTGCACGACGTCGGGGTGTTGGAGATTCTCATTCCGCCGTTCGCCCACGCGCGAAACCTGCTGCAGTTCAACAGCTTTCACAAATACACGGTGGACGAGCACTGCCTCTTGGCTGTGGAACGTGCCGCCGGCTTCGCCGCCGAAGACGGCTGGCTGGGAGCCGAGTGGCGGCAGCTCAATCGCAAACGGCCCCTGCTCCTGGCGCTGCTCATTCACGACATCGGCAAGGGCTTCGTCGAGGATCACAGCGTGCTGGGAGCACGGATCGCCAAGGACGTCACATCCCGGCTTGGCCTGCCCGGCGACGAGGCCGAGATCGTGGAGTTTCTGGTGCTACGACATCTTGCGATGGCCCAGCTCGCCTTTCGCCGAGACGTTGGCGATGACACGATCGTGGCGGGCTTGGCCACCGATGTGGGATCGCCCGAGGTGCTGCGCATGCTCGCCCTCCTCACGGCGGCCGATGTCTCAGCCGTCGGGCCGGGCACGTGGACCAAGTGGAAGGCCGACCTGCTCGGCGACCTCACCTATCGAACGCTCGGCTTTCTCGATGGCGAAGGGCCGACCGCCGCGGCCGACCGTGCCCGCAAAGGACTCACTCGACTCATCGACGGTCGCGCCGCCGATGATCCGGTGGTTCGGCTGGCCCGGAGCCTCCCCGACTCGTATCTCGGGGCGACGCCACCGGAGCGGATCGTCGAGGAACTCGGGCGGCTCGGCCGGCTCGGTGACCGGGGAGTGTTTGCGACGGCGCGGTGGCAGCCCGAGACATCGACCGTGTTGGTCACCGTGGGCACGAGCGAGCACGTGGCGGCGGGAATCTTTCATCGCGTGACGGGCAGCCTGACGAGCCAACGGCTCGAGATCCTCGCCGCCGACATCCACACCTTTGCCGACGGTCGCCTGATCGACCACTTCACCGTCATCGATCCCGACTATGCCGGCGAACCGCCGGCCGACCGACTCGCCGACATCGCCGAGGGTGTTCGGCATGCCTTGCACGATGACCGACCGCCGGACTTCGCGGCCCGGTGGAATCCCTTCGCGCCGCAGATTCGCCCGGCCCCCCAGCCGGTGCGGGTGGCGTTCGACAACGAAAGTTCTCGGTATGCCACGATTCTGGAGGTCTTCGCCCACGATGCCCCGGCCTTGCTCTACGGCGTCGCGAAGGCGCTCTTCGACGCGGGGCTCTCCGTGCGGGCGGCGAAGATCGGCACCTACTTCGATCAGGTTGTCGATGCCTTTCACGTGACGACCGCCACGGGAGGCAAGGTTCTTGATCCTGCCCAGCAGTCGGCCATCCGTGCCGCGATCGAGAAGGCAGCCGCGCCGATCATGGGGCCGGCGTGACCGTCTCCCAGGCCGCGGGCATCCGGTACAAGCCGACCGGCCGTAAGGCCGCGGGCTGCTATGCTGCGCGGCTCGGGACTGCCCATGCCCCGTCGCCGGACGTTCGCTGCGCCCATCCTGGGCTTCACTCACTCGGATGCCGCCGGCGCTGCGCCATCCTGGCTCCGCTTGGCGTCATACGCCGGCGACTGGGCACGGGCAGCCCCTCGCTGAGTTCGTTCCGGTACAAGCCGACCGGCCGTGAGGCCGCGGGCGAGATGGTCGCGGGCGGGTTTAGATGTAGGTGTTGATTACGTTCTCGAAGAGTTCCTGACGGCCGCTCGCGCAGGCAGCCGACTCGCCCTTGGCGAGCATTTCCTTCTCGAGCGACGCGAGGCCTTCGGT
>JBPCTA010000478.1:0-4549 GCA_051006595.1 Pirellulales bacterium | reverse complement strand
GTGATGCTCTCGGTGCGGATCTCCGCGGAGACATCGCGATCGCCCACGAACACACGGCCGTCCCGGAAGGCGATGGCCAACGTCTCGGCCACTGCGGCGAGCTGGGCCGCGTCGTCGAGCGGCACGTCCTGCTCGACCGCCACGAGCGTGACGGCGCGATACATCGCACCGGTGTCCATATACCACCAGCCAAGCCGCGCGGCGAGCGCGCGGGCGGTCGAACTCTTGCCGGCGCCGGCCGGACCGTCGAGCGTGATGATCATCCCGCAAACCCCAGATCGAGTTGCAGCCATTGGTATCGGTCGAGAGACACTACGGTGCAAGGGCCTTCGATCGCAATGTCCGCATCCTTCCGCGGGTCGCCGTCGAGGGTGATGGCTCCGGCCCGCGTCACCGCTCGGCCCCAGTCGATCCGCACTTCCCCCGAACGGCCCGCCGCTTCGAGCAGGCCAATGCGGGCTCCGACGAGCCGGCCTTCGGCGACGCTGGATTCGAGAATCGTGACCCGCACATTCGCCGGCACTCCCGGCATGCGGCAGGCGAGCGGGGCTTCGGCGAGCAGGGCGAGCGCTGCATCCCAGGGACGCTCGAGGCCGATGCCCACGGCGAG
The DNA here is from genome assembly GCA_051006595.1 of Pirellulales bacterium. Lineage (GTDB taxonomy): Bacteria > Planctomycetota > Planctomycetia > Pirellulales > UBA1268 > QWPN01. Next base: position 3,939 of record JBPCTA010000478.1, on the reverse strand, counting down.
TCGCCGAGTGAGCGTGGTCGCGGCGGCACCTGCGAGCACCGTGTCGAGCACATGCGGGCTGGAGAGCAGATGCCACGGCAGGCCGCCCGTCAGGATGGCGATCGCATCGCCAGCTCCGAGCCTGCCTCCGTCCGGCACGATCTCGATGAAGTGCGGAGCGGTGAACCGGCTGCGTTCCGTGGCCACCGACTGCGTGTGGAGGCTGCGGCGAATCTCGACGTGTTCGTTTTCATGCCAGGCAAACCGGGCGGCCACATGAGCTTCGAGGAGGGGGCCCGCAACGGCTCGCTCGAGCCGCACCTCTAGATCGATCACCGCCAGCGGCAGCGACTCGGCGAGCGAGAGCCGCTGCGTGAACCGCGCCGCCGTGTCGCCGTCGGCAGCGACGAGCCGACCGCGGGCAACGAGCGACTCACGGCCCGAGTTTGCCTCGCGAGCCACCGTTTCGGCGACCATCGTGGTGAAGGATGCGCGATCTTCGGCCGCTTCCCACACGCCCCCCGTCTCCGCGGCAGGCCGCGTGGTGCGCACGGCGAGCTGCTGCGAGAGGCGATTGCCGCGATCCGCCGGGCGACGCAGCGACAGCAGGCCGCCGGTGCGTGGATGCGCCTCGAGCCGAATGAGACCGTTGTCGAGTGCGAGGCGATCGGCATCGCCGGAGGCGGAGCCGAAGAGCCCGCGCGGCAGCCAGCCGAGTGTCGGGCCCGACGGGCCGCGGGTGGGCGGAGCCGATTCGGCGGCTGGCAGCGTTTGGCCGGAAGCCGCTGTGAACGGCAACACCGCGGCCACGATCCGCCGCGCCTCGTCGCGGGCGGCGGCGACCGCGCGATCGACGGGATCCTCGCCGACCACGGCGGACGGCGGAGGCAACGTGGGCGGAAAGGCGTCGGGCTCGAGCGAGACGAATGTGCCCGAGCCAGAGGTGCGGCGGACGAGCTCGTCGGGAGTGACGAAGGTGCCCAGGAGCGACGACCAGCGGCCGATCCTGCGAATCAGGCCGTGCCACCGGCTCGCGGTGCCGGCGTAGTGGGCGAACAGCAGGGCGGCCACGTGCTCCCGGTCCATGGCGTCGCCCAAGGTTTCGGGAATCGAGAGCACGGTCGTGGCCGACCGGGCGTCGAGCGGCTGCGCGGCCAGCATCTCCACGCCGCTCCCTGCCGCCTCCCACCGGATCATCCCGCGGCCCACGTCGGGCAGCCCACCGCCATCGAAGAGGCTCCAGATCCCGGCGGTGCAGCCACACCCCGCAAGCATCTGCGGCAGGATCGCCGACCCGCCCCCTGTGACGCGGGCAAATGCCTTGGGCACTGCCCCAACATGCTCCCGCCAGGCGGCCCGACCCCGGAGAAACGACGCCTGCAACTGCTCCGGCGTGGAGGCATCGAGCGGCCGATCGTCGTCGCGGCCGCCACAGAGGCCAACGCGACCTTCGGCCACAGCCTTTCGCACCTCGGCGATGGCCTCGGGCTGGGCGCGGGCGAGGGCCTCGATCGTGATCCCGGTGGCGACGATTGACACCGGCACCGGCGCCTCGAGGGCTGCCGCCAGTGATTCGCCGCTGGTCGTGGAGGCGACGAGCACCAGATCGACCACCCACGAGTCAACGGGATAGAAGTGAGACCTGGCGGCGGCAAGCGAGTCGAAGGCTTCCTGGAGGGACGAGCTGGTCGCCTCGGCGTCGCCAGCGACCGCGGCACGAGCCGCCGCGAGGACGGCCGCCGGAAACCCGCTCGACTCGAGGTCGATCGCGGATCGCATCCGCCGGGCGAGGAGTTGGGCCAGGAGCGTTGCAAGCCCGAGGGCTCGAAAGTCGTCGGCGTGCGGCTCGCCGGGGAGTGGGCCTTCAGCTGCCGGGCCGTCGGCCAGCCTGGCCGCCGCGGCAGTCATCGCTTCGCAGCCCGAGATGCGTCGCACAAAGAGCGACCCTGCGGCCGCCGTGGCCTCGAACTGGGCGGCAAACCGGTCGTCCCACGTGGAGGGCACGATGCCCAGCAGCGGGCCATCGGCAATCGGCAGGTCGATGCTCGCCCAGCGGGGCGACCCACCAGCCGACGCGATCAGCCACGGATGCCAGGCGGCCGTCCACGCCGCCAACAGATCGTCGGCCTCCGTCCCGTCGAGCCACGTGGGAAAGTCATCGAGCGTGTGGCAGGGCAGAAAGACCGTCAGGCGTTCGGGCGGCATAGCCCGCGAGTGTAGTGGATCGTCGAGCCGTTCCCGGCGGTTCGCCGCGAGGGCCGTTTGACACCCCCCGGAGAGCGTTCGTAAAGTGTTTTGTGGGCGGGATTTCGCCCGACGAACCCCGCGTTTTTTCCCGGCCCACCTTCCGACCATCTACGCACCGGGAACAAGGCCCCTATGGCCCGCAGTCTGTACGCCTGGGGAATCGACATCGGCAAGTGCGGCCTGAAGGCCCTGCGCTGCCAGATTTCGCCGACCGACCCCCGCAAACTCGTGGCCGACACGTGTGAGTACATCGAATACCCGATGATGCTCTCGCAGCCGGAAGCCGATCCGGTGGAGCTGGTGCGGGCGGCGATCGAGGAGTTGATGTCGCGGCACTCGCTCGAGGGCGATCGCGTCGCCGTTGCCGCACCGGGACAGGCGGGCCTCGCCAAGTTCATCAAGCTGCCGCCCATCGAGGCGAAGAAAATCCCCGACATCGTCAAGTACGAGGCCAATCAGCAGATTCCGTTCCCGCTCGACCAGGTCGTGTGGGACTGGCAACGGCTCGCCGGCGGAATCGAGGAAAGCGGCTTCGTGATGGATGCCGAAGTGGCGATGTTCGCGATGAAAAAGGAGCAGGTCAACAAGGCCTTGGCGCCCCTTGTCAACGCGGGCATCGAAGTGGATGTGCTCCAGCTCCAGCCCATCGCCCTGGCCAACATGGTGATGTTCGACCAGCTGCCAGCGCCCGCAACGATCGATCCCGACAGCCCGCCCGCCTCCGTCGTGCTGGTGGCGATGGGTGTTGACTCCACCGACATCGTCGTGAGCAACGGGCTCAAGGTGGCGCAGCGGAGCATCCCGATCGGTGGCAGCAGCTTCACGAAGGCCCTCGTGAAGGAGATGCAGTTCACCTTTCAAAAAGCGGAGCAGGAGAAGCGGAACGCCGTCCGGGCCGCCGATCCCCGGGCCGTTTTCAAGGCCATGCGGCCCGTGTTTGGCGATTTTGCCTCGGAGGTGCAGCGGTCGCTCACCTATTTCGGCAGCGTCGACAAGTCGTTGAAGATCGGCAAACTGCTTCTGGTGGGCAATGCCGCGAAGCTTCGTGGGCTATCCGACTTCGTCGCGAAGCAGCTTGCCATGGACGTGCAGCGGCTCGAGAAGTTCAACGCCTTGGACGGGGCAGCGACGACGGCCGCCGCCTTTCGCGAGAATCGTCTGGCCTTCGGCACAGCCTATGGCCTTGCGCTTCAGGCAGCCGGTGGATCCGACCTGCGGACCAACCTCGTGCCGAAGGAGATCGTCCGCGATCGGCTGATCGCGCAGAAGAAGCCCTGGGCGGTGGCGGCGATGCTCGGACTGCTCACCGCGGCGCTCGTCAACTTCGCGGGCATGTTCCTGGCCTGGCAGAGCTATGCCCCGGCCAAATACACGCAGGCGTTCGCCGGGGCCGATCAGGCGAAAACGCGGTCGGCGGCGGCCGTGTCGGCGCTCGAAGCCACGAAGCAGAAGCAGGCCGAGACCGCGTCATGGCAGCAATACCTCGTGCAGGTTCAGGAGCGGCGATTCCAGTCGCTCGACATGCTGCGAGCCGTGACGTCGCTCCTGCCACGGGATGCCGAGGGCAAGGTTCCCGATCATCCGGGCGATCGCCGCGAGATTCACGTCGATAGTCTCGACCTGCAGTTTTTTCCCGACCTCGCCACCTGGTTTACCGGCGTGCAGGGCAACTGGGCAGAGACCCTCGCTGAACTCGAGAAGGAGGAAGGGGGC
>JBPCTA010000477.1:0-7874 GCA_051006595.1 Pirellulales bacterium | reverse complement strand
GGCCTAACGCCGTCAGTCGGTGACTGTACAAGCCCAACGCGGTGAGGCGTGGGGTCGAAGCAGAAACGGACCCGCAATCAAACGTCGTTCGCCCGCGGCCTCACGGCCGGTCGGCTTATACCGGAGCCCACTGGCGGTCGGCTTGTACCGGAGCCCGAGGCTCATGAGCACCACAAACGGCGATTGCGAAAGCCGAGAACCACGGCCAGACCGGCGACCGAAACCAGCCACACGGATGGCTCCGGCACCGCTGCGACAGCCCCGACGGCCGAAGGTGGCGGGTTGTAGGAGCCCTGGTTGTAGAGGCCGGTGGTCAGAAACGCGGCGGCGTCGAGCACGTTGACCAAGCCGTCGTAGTTGAAGTCTCCTTGGGCCCAGGTGCCGGCGGTGTTGGTGTTGTATTTCCCGGCGGCGAGCATGTTGGCGGCATCGAGCACGTCGACCCGCCAATCGAGGTTGGTGTCGCCGGCCGCTGCATAGGCGAAGGCCAGCGATCCGCCGCCGTTGTCGAGCCAGCCGACGGCGCGAGGGGTGCCTAGGGCCACGTCGGCCGCCGCGGTGCTCGAGGTGATGCCGCTCGTGCCGGCCCATGAGCCGCCGGCCCTGCCCGCGAGGATCTGATTCACGAGCTCCGTCGCCGAGAGGCCGCTGGTCACGGTCATGCCCCCAGCCGTCACGTCAACGAGCCCGGTGCCGGAGAGGCTGAGGCCTGCGACGGTGGTCTTGAGATACGGGGCCACCTGGGCCGTGCCGCCGGCCACCACGGCCAGCGTGCTCGAACTCAGGGCCGACGCATTGGCCAGCTGCAAGACACCCTGCTGAACGCTCGTGGTGCCAGTCAGCGGACTCGTACCCGACAGGGATAGCGTGCCGCTTCCAGACTTGATCACACCGCGCGTTCCCGTAATCGCACCGGCAAACGTGGACGATGCATTGCCGGCACCCACCGTGAGCCCGCCACCCCCGGTCGCGATGGTGCCAGCACCGGAAACCGCCCCGAGGGTCTGGTCATTGCCCGCAAGATCGAGCGTGGCACCGCCGGAGACCGTCACCGAGTTGCCCGACGGCAGGCGATCCGCGCCGCCCTGCAGCCGGACCGTGCCAGCCTGCACCAGCGTCGGACCCGTGTAGCCATTCGACGCCGAGAGTGTCAGCACTCCCGACCCCAACTTGACGATGCCGCCCCCGAGCGTGGCCGGCGCGTCGGCGATCGTGCCCGAGAGAATCGCGTCGCTGCCTTCCGTGTTGATCGTGGCGGCGATTCCCGCAGCATTGAGTTCGCCGATCGTGATCGGTCGGGCAAGCGACGTCGTTGCCGACGTTGTGACAAGCACCGACGACGTGCCGCTGAAGAGCAGGCCCCCACCCCCGAGATTCTCATCACTGCCCGCGCGGACGGTCGCGTTTCCAATCTCGACACCGCCCAGATTCGTGTTGGTCACCGCCGTCTGCTGGGTCATGTCGAGCACCGCGCCGGTGCTCGCCCGCACCAGCCCCGTGCCCGACAGGGCAGCCGCGAGCACGAACGTTTTGCCGACGCCCGCAAACCCCAATCGGTCAGTCGCGGCTGTGCCGGTGGCGACAGCTTGGTTGAAGGTGATCGTTGACTCCGGACCGTCCCAGAAAATGCGGCCGTCCGCGTTGCCGGTTGCGATGACTCCTGAACCCAGCGACCCGTCTGCCCCGTCCCAGAGCTTCGTCATGCCGACGTCAGCGGTCAGCGTCGTGCCGCCACCGTAGGTATTGGAGCCCGACATCGTCACCTTCTCGGAGCCATTAATGGCCACCAGCGCATTGACACCGCCGGTGATCGGAGTCGTCACGACCGCCCCGGGCACGGCGTTGTTGATCCGCAGATGAGCCAGCGTCGTCGTGGAATTGATCTGCACGCCGGCGGCGGTCGCCAAAGCCTGCGGGGAAAGCGACATGCCCCCCGCAGTACTTCCCGTCACGACGAAGTTACCCGCGAATGTCGAGGGAGTCGTACTGGAAATCGTGGCCGTACCGTTGCCGGCATTGGCGACCGTGGCGGTCGGGCCACCAAGGAGGCCGCCCGTGAGGCGGATCGAACTGCTGACGTTCGACGTCAGGGTGAGCGTGAAGCCATCGGCGATCGCAACCGTGTTGGCGATCGACGGGGCTGCGAAGTTGAGGCGGCTCTGGAGCGTGTTGGCCGACGGGGCGTCACCCGCCAAGCCCACCTGGATGGTGCCGCTGCCCTGGATGTTGCCGCCATTGATCTGGATCGTGCCGCCCCGCATGCTGACATTGCCATCCCATTGCATGCCGTTGAAGGTGGTCGAACCGGTGGTGACGGCCGTGCCGGTCGCCAGATTCCATGTCCTGCTTCCCGTGAGTTCCACGACCCCTTGCTGGATCTGCAGATTGATGCCCCCCGCCGCGGTGACGTTGCCCGTCACCGGGTCGTAGCTCATCTGCCCGCCAAGATTGCCCGTGAGCGCGAGCGTGCCGGTGCCGGTCTTGACGAGCGTGTTGAACGTCCGCGAATCACCGCGGGCGATCCCCGCACCGGCCTGCGTGCCCAGCGCCGTGCCCACGCCGCTGATCGTGGACTTTTCATTGAGCACGGTGATCGTCGCGCCGGCGGTGCCCGATGAATACGCATTGGACATCGTGGTCACGGCGGGATCGGCAAACTTCAGCGTGCCGCCGTTGAGGCTCAGGGGCTGGGTGCCGAAGGCGCCGCTGGCGCCGTAGCTGATCGTGCCGGCGTTGGCGGTGACGCCGCCGGAAAGGGTGTTGGCGGCCGTCAGCAGCAGTTCGCCGGCACCGCTCTTGGTGAGCGTGGTCCCAGCAAATCCGTTGCCACCCATCGAAAGCAGGCCGGATGCGTTGGACACGGCGACGGTGCCAGCCGAAACGCCGGCGCCGACCGCCACGGTGCCCGCCGTATTGAAGGTCACATTGTCGTTGGTGGCGAAGGCCGCGGCGGCGGTGCCCGTCGTCCAGGGCTTGTTGGCCGGATCGGTGTCCCACGTGCCGTCGCCGGAAGCACCCACCCAGGTGAGGTTTTGGGCAAACCCTCCGGTAACCGTTCCCAGCATCGAAAAGTCGTCAGTCGCAGCCTTACCGATACCCATCCGGCTCGTGCTGTTGTATCCAATCAACCGCCACGTCAGTGAGGCTCCGCCGGCGCCACCATCAAGCACGATCGGAGTAGCCGACATGGTCGAAGCGAATGCCGGGGCGGCCGCGGTGAGCGTGCTGGTGACGACGACAGCCGAGCCGGTCTGGATAAAGTTCAGGCCGTCGGTGCTGTACCAGAGTTCGGCGGCCGGCGGCCCGGTCGAAGTCCGTGACAGGCTCATACCCGTGAGGCCGTTGAAGCTCACCGTATATCCGGCTGCCGCGGTGGTCGTCCATTCGATGTAGGCACCTCCGGCCATCGATGCGGTGGCAGACGTGAAGAGCGTGCTGTAGGTGCGATTCCAAGTGTTGCTGGGGGATGTTGTATTGCCGGTAGCGAGTCCGGTGCCGCTCGTCATAAACGAGCCGCTGATACCTACGACAAGTGCCGATGGGGCCGACCCACTGGTCGATGCCCCGCTGGTCGTCCCGCCGGACCCGGTGATGTCCCAGGTGAGCAGCGTCGCCGCGGTTCCCTGGGGCATGCCGGCGAGCAGCACGAGGCCGACCATGAGCCCACGGCCCAACGCATCGACAATCCGACCGAGATGGAGGTCGCGATGCCGACGCGATGCGATGCTGCGGCGTTCTCCACGCAGCGCTGAAAGCAAGCCCTTCATGTTCATCCTCCGTTGACCACTGCATCGAGCCGATCACCACGCCCGAGCGGAATCCCTACTGCGAATCGCCGCCCCCAATGACTGTATACAATCCTATCAGCAGTTTATACCGTAGCCTCGACGGACTTCAACCTGCGTACCGCCGCCGCACGATGACTGATAGCGGTGCCAGCATGGCGGGAATGAACCAGCCCATCGCGGGCTCCGGCACCACCGCCACGCCAACGGCCGACGACGCTGTCAGGTAGGGGCCCGCATCGTAAAGCCCGCCGCCGACAAACCCTGCAGCATCGAGCACGTCCACGACGCCGTCATAGTTAAAATCCCCCTGCGACCAGACGGCGGCGATTCCCTTATTGAAGGCACCGGCCGTGAGAAACGTGGATGCGTCGAGCACGTCGATCAAGCCGTCGAGGTTCGTGTCGCCCTGGGCAGCGAAGCCGCAGAGGAAGGATCCATCGCCGGCCTGGCGCCATCCGATGGATCGGGGCAGCCCCACGGCGATCGCCGCACGAGCCGCCGACGAGACAATGCCGCTGGTTCCACTCCATGTGCCGCCGCCAAACCCTGCTGCCAAGTCTGCCTGCAGGGCTGCGGCCGTCATGCCTCCGGCCGCGACCACAAAGCGACCCAGGCCCAGATCCAGCTTCCCGCCACTCGCCTGATCGATGCTCAGGCTCGACACGGCCACGGTCTGCAACGTCGTGGCTGACATCACAACCTGGCCTCCCGCGGCGATCGTCATCGCTGGCGACCCTGCCAGCGTGCCCGATGTCAACGCGAGCCTCCCGATACCATTGGCGCCGCCGATCAACACCGTCGATGCCGAGAACGTGCCCCCTTGCACCGTCACGCTGGGCGACGTGATCGTGACTCCGGAATCGATCAGCAGCCGGCCGCCGACCTGCACGACCGTGGGGCTGGCCGAGAGCCCGCCTGCATGCGTGATCCTCACCGTGCCTGCCTGGATCGTCGTTGAGCCCGTGGTGGTGTTGAGCGTGTCGTAGATGACCGTTCCGGAACCGGTCTTGGTGACAGAGCTCGTGCCTCGAATCATCGAATTGCCGGTCTGAAGCTGTGTCTGGCTGCCCGTGGTGACGCCAATCGTGATCGGCGCGGTGCGCGTCGAGAGCGTGAGCGTCGGTGCGGTGGACAGATTCGCTCCGGCACCTTCCCGGCTCGTGATGTTGAGCGCATGGCCACCGCCGAGATCGCCGTCGAATCTGACATCCCGCGTGATCATGAAGCTCACGCTGGTATCCCCGGCGGCGACCCGCTCGGCCACCCAGCGGCTGACGTCGATCGTGAGCGTGCTGGCCGTGCCTGTCGCCGCAAACTGCCCCACGATATCCGCCGTGGTTCCCAGTCCCGTGACAAAGTTCTGGTCGATCGTGGTCCGGGACGCCGGACGGCTCGCCTGGTTGATGTTGGGGGCGTTGGACCAGGTGATGCCGGCGGTCGTACCGCTGGTCGTCTGCCGCCAGGCGTTGTTCGTGATTCCGTAGACGTGGCAGATGATGCCCGCCGTCGTGGGATCGGTCGACGCAGGATCAAACGCATTGATGCTCAGGGCGGCATCCGCGAGGAGGTCGGGGGCGAGCGATCCAACCGTAAACTTCAGATAGGCCGCATTATGAGTCGACAGCGTGCTGCCGCTCCGCACGAGGAGCGCCGTCGATCCGCTGTAGTTGGTCGTGAGGCTGCCCTCCTGCACGTAGGCGTTATCGGCCACGACGAACGGCCGCCGGTCGAGTCCGCTGACAGTCGGAGCGGCCACGAGCACGACGCCGAATGGATCCTGGTCGATCGTGATCGTGCGGTTGTCTCCGACCGTGAGCGTCTGACTGATGTCGCCCTGATGCAGCCGGCTGACCTGTTTGACGGTCACGGTCGAGCCGACCGCGACGTTCCACGGTGTCAGATCGAGGGAGAGCGTCCTTGCCTGGGTGCCCGACGCGTTGGCGATGTAGGCATACCGCCGGCCCTCCGCTGCATCGTAGGCAGCCGCCATGGTCAGGTTTGAGTCGGAGGATTTCGGGGCCGCAAGCAGCGTCTGACCTGTAAAACCCTCGGTAAACAACTGGTATGCCATCGCGGAACGCGACGCGCCGCCGACACTCTTCGACCCAGTCTCACTCTGCCAATGCACGCCATTGGCAGCGCCGCCGGCATCCGAAAACTTGAAGAGATACAGTTCGTCGGGCTTGTTCGTGGCGAGATTGACGAGGATCTGTCCGAGCCGACTCGACATGTCGGGGGAATCGGGCGTGTAGCCGTTGGGGTTATTGATCGTGTCGGCAGGATCGTAGTTGGCACTTGTCCGCGTGTTGAACTCGCTGAGAACGATGGGGTAGTTCGCGGCCTCGCCACCGGTCGCCGCGTTGATGGCTGTGATCGTGTCGGCCACTTTCGTGCCAAACGTCGTCGGGCTGCTGCCGTAGTTGTGGTAGTCAAAGTGGTCGAAGAGCTGGTAGCCCGCGGACGTGCCGGTGATGAACTGGTTTGTGCGATTCTTGATCAGCGTGTCGCCCCAGTCGCCGGCCGACAGCGAGGGGCTCGTACCCACCGGACCATAGATGTGAGCGCGGAGATTCTTGCCGTACAGCCGATTCACGTCCGCAATCGCGCTCTCGACCGCGTTCGCCCCCACCTGCACCATCTCCACCCATTGTTCCTGCGTCAGCGTGCCGTTGTTGCTCGCATACAAGTCCGGTTCGTTGAAAAACTGATAGTTTTCCACGTCGGCATACCGGGCGTGAACGAAGGCCTGGGCATACCACTGCTGCCAGGCGAGCCAGCGGTCTTGCCAGTCGGCGGCGGCATTGGCCGTGGGGGACGCTGGCCATGCATAACTTGCCGGCGATCGGGTCATCACGATCAGCGGTTTGACGCCGAGCGATTTCATCGTGTCTTCGGCATACTTGAGTTGGATCGAGTTGTTGCCGTCGACCGTCCCGGTGGTGTAGAGCGGCAAGATCCGGTCCCAGCGAACATAGGTCGTGGCGGTGCCGCTTGCCCTGAGGGCATCCCGCTGGGAGATGAATTGGGCCTGCGTAGAAGCGTTGAGCGACGAGGTGGATTCCGAACGGAAGTAGGTGCTCGTGCCCGGCGTGAGGTAGCTGGGGCTGGAAAAGATCCGCCCGCCATTGACGCCCGCGTACTTCCACCACGACGACGTGTTGGAACCCGGAGTGAAGTGACCGGAGTTGTAGCCGAGCACGGACGGCGTAACTCCGATGGCGCTGCCGGAGAGCGTGACCGTTTGGGCGACGACGACCTCGGGGTGTCCGAGGATCCTGAGAAGCAGCCAGGCCAGCCCAATGCATGCACCAATCCTCGACCGCGAACAACGTGCGCGCGGCAGATGCGTCGGCGGTGGAGCAGGTGGCCGGTCCACGATTGTATTCATCTGAGGAACACGTGTATAAGCGGCTCCCCGCTGTGCTTGTAGCAGTCCCGCGGTGACGAGGCAAGCAACGGGCACCGGTGGACGAAGTGCGGCCAGCCAAGGGCCGTACGTCGTCTTTACGGGCACTGTCTCCCAAAGGGTCGCGATCTGCGAAAAAAGCCCTCAAAAAGCCCGGTTTGGGCACCATCTCGCAGGACCGTCACTGATGCGGTAGTGTAGTTCTTGGATGGAATGTCGTCCCCGACTGGGCGGCTTCTGCCCGGTTCCCCGTCCCTCTTTTCCCCGATAGCTCAACGGTAGAGCGAGCGGCTGTTAACCGCTAGGTTGTAGGTTCGAATCCTACTCGGGGAGCTTTGGCCTTCTTCGCAGGAGGCCGCAACAGGCCGCAGGATGACGCAAGTCCTTCTGCGGCTTGATCTTTTGATGGATGCCCGATTTTTCGGTGCGGTGTCCTGCGACCCCTTGCGAGCAAACCGTGCGTCGGATTCTGCGTCGGAATTTGCGTCGCCCTCTCAATGCGAACACTTACGGAATCGCAGGGTGCCAATGGCGGATGATCCACAGCCATCAGCCCGCCTCAGGGTGAAGATCGTGCCGGGGTCATCGCGGAACGAGATCGTGGGCTGGCTGGGTGACGCCCTGAAGATCAAGGTCACGGCACCGCCCGAGAAGGGCAAGGCGAACGACGCGGTCGTGAA
>JBPCTA010000476.1:0-2620 GCA_051006595.1 Pirellulales bacterium | reverse complement strand
GTCGAACTGCATCGTCACGAGCCCCGCGCCGTAGCCCGGGTCGGCGTCGAAGCGGCCTGTGCCCGTCCCACTGAAGATGGCATTGAAGTCGAGGTAGGGGCTGAAGCGTCCGGTCGTCCGATCGACGATCGACAGCGTGCCATTCATGTCGTTGGCAAAGAACCGATCATCAGCAAGCGCGTCGATCGGCTCGGAGCGGAGGAAGTTCAGTCGGGCAACCTGGGAGGAGGTCGCGCCTGCCCCAGTCGCCGACTTCGGGGCCACGAAGGCATCGGCCAACCGGATGCTGATCGCGTTGGATGAATAGCGATCGGTGATCTGAGGCGCGGTCGGATAGACGGCCGCATGAACGTCCGCCGTCTCACACCAGAGCAGGGCAGTCATGGCCCCGGCTGCGAACACGCGCCGCCATGGCGGGCAACCACGAGATGGCGGGGAGTCAATCGGACAGAAAAACTCGTTCAAGCGAATCATTCCGGAGGGCCCGCCGAGGAGAGGTCACCCACCCCATCAAGGGATGCTAAAGCGGGTCGTCGCGTTGCGTCAAACCAGGCTGATCTGCCGGCGAAAGGCTGCCACGGCGAGCCGCGACCGCGCGCGGTCCCGGTGGCGTCGCGTGGCCCGGTGGCGTCGCGTGGCCCGGCGGCGTCGCGTGGCCTGGCGGCAGGCAGATGGTTTTTGGATCGATCGGGTTCATGGTTTCCGCAGTCCCGCCGAAGCCTGCCATGACCGGTATAGTTATCAGCGGTCCACCTGGGTTTCATGCGGGTCGCGGCCAAGAGGGGCAGCCCTCCGATCCATGGAGTTTCCATGCCCGCGAAGCCCCGGCTCGCCGTGTTCAAGTTTGCCTCGTGCGACGGCTGCCAGCTGCAGCTTCTCGAGGTGGGTGACCGCCTGCTCGAACTCGCCGAGCGGATCGAGATCGACCACTTCCTGGAGGCGTCGTCGCGGGTCGTGCCGGGGCCCTACGACGTGGGCCTCGTCGAGGGCTCGATCAGCACGGCCGAGGATGCCGACCGCATTCGCGAGATCCGCCGGCAGTGCCGGTATCTCGTGTCGATCGGAGCCTGTGCGACGGCCGGCGGCATCCAGGCGCTCCGCAACTGGGGGCGGATCGACGAGTTTCTCGCGGCCGTGTACGCCACGCCGGAGTACATCTCCACGCTCGCCACCAGCACCGCGATCGCCGATCACGTGCCGGTCGACTTCGAGCTCCGCGGCTGTCCGGTGGATCGCGGACAGCTCATCGATCTGCTCACGGCCGTGCTGCACGGCCGCAGGCCGCGCGTGCCGGGCCACTGCGTCTGCGCCGAGTGCAAGGCGCGGGGGATCGTCTGCGTGGCGGTGGCGCGCGGCGTGGCCTGCCTCGGACCGGTGACACAGGCGGGCTGCCACGCGATCTGCCCGGCACACGACCGGGAGTGCTTCGGCTGCTTCGGCCCGAGCGAGTCCCCCAACCTCGTCAGCCTCACCGGCTGGTATGAAGGGCGGGGTGCGGACCGCGGCGACCTCGTGCGGCTCGTGCGGTCGTTCAACGGCAACGCCCCGGCATTCCGCATCGAGAGTGACCGGCTGGAGGCCGACGCGTCATGACCGAACTCCGCCGCTTCGAGGTCAAGTCGCTCACCCGGGTGGAGGGAGAGGGATCGCTCCACGTCCGCGTGAATGACGGCCGGGTCGAGATCGCGGAGTTTTCGATCTACGAGCCGCCTCGTTTTTTCGAAAAGCTCGTCCGGGGGCGAGGCATCGGTGAGGTGCCCGATCTCGTCGCCAGGATCTGCGGCATCTGCCCCGTCGCCTATCAGATGACGGCCTGCGGCGCGCTGGAGAAGGCCCTCGGCGTTGAGGTCACCGCCCCGATCCGCAGACTCCGTCGGCTCCTCTACTGCGGGGAGTGGATTCAGAGCCACGGTCTCCACGTGCACCTGCTGCACGCGCCCGACTTCTTCGGCGTCGACAGCGGGATCACGCTGGCGGCCTCACGGCCCGATCTCGTGAACCGGGGCCTCCGGCTCAAGGAGATCGGCGGCCGCATCATGGAGGTGGTGGGCGGACGGACGGTCCATCCGATCAACGTCGCCGTCGGCGGCTTTTACAAGGCCCCGAACGTCGCAGCCCTGCGTGGCCTCATGCCCGACCTGGAGTGGGCAGTCGCTGCCGCGTTCGAGCTGATCGAGGAAGTGAGCCGGTTCGAGTTCCCCGGCCTGCCGCACGACTACGACTGCGTCTGCCTGCGGCCCGGCACGGGCTATCCCATCGACGACGGACGGCTGATCTCGACCGGCGGCCTCGACATCGACGTCGCCGAATTCGCGCGGCACTTCTCGGAACGCCAGGTCCCGTGGAGCACCGCGCTCCACTCGGTGATGCTTCCCGCCGAGACGCCGTATCTCGTCGGGCCGCTCGCGCGGGTCAACCTCTGCCACGACCGGCTGCCGCCCGAGACGCGGCGAATCATCGAAGCTGTCGGGCTCGGGTTTCCGCTGCGGCTTTCTTCCCAGTCGATCATCGCCCGTGCGATTGAGATCGCCGCCGCCTGCGAGGAAGCCCTCATGATCGCCAGCGACGCCGCGACCGAGATCGCCCCCTGCCGCGTCGCCTGGGAGCCGCGGCCGGGCGT
>JBPCTA010000475.1:0-3464 GCA_051006595.1 Pirellulales bacterium | reverse complement strand
AACTCCCATAGCGGTCGTACATCTCCCGCTTGCTTGGCTCGTTAAGCACGTCGAAGGCGGCCTGCACCTTCTTGAACTGCTCCTTCGCCGAATCGTCATCGGGATGGAGATCGGGATGATACTTGCGGGCCAGTTCCCGATAGGCCTTCCGGATATCCTCGGCCGAGGCGGTTCGGGGCACGCCGAGCGTCTGGTAATGATCCTCCGCCATCGAATGGTGTCTCTCGCGCAGGTACGGGCGGGAAGCAGGCGATTTTAGGAACGGGAGCGTCGCCCCTCAAGGCATGTCGCAGGGCAGGCCGCACCACGGGCATCGGGCCCGCAGGAGAGCAAGTGGCTCACGTCGCGGGGGCTTCGGCATGGTCGCCCGTCGACACCGGCCGCTGCTCCAGGAACTCATATTGGCATCGATGGGCCGGCTCGCCCGCGGCCGGCGACAGCAGGCGAAACACGCCGTCGGCGGCGAGCTGCCGCGTGCGCGTGTTGTCGGCCAGATAGACGGGCACCACATCCCGCAGAATGCGTCCGGCCAGATCGGGCTGGAGCACTGGAAACATCACTTCCACGCGCCGGAAGAAGTTTCGTGGCATCCAATCGGCGCTCGACAGAAAGACCTTGGCATCCTCGTCGGGACCGAAGACATAGACGCGGCTGTGCTCGAGGAATCGGTCGATGATGCTCCGCACACGAATCGTCTCACTCAAACCCGGCACCCCGGGACGCAGGCAGCAGATCCCGCGGGCCACGATGTCGATCGGCACGCCGGCCTGACTGGACTGATAGAGCGACTCGATCACGCGGTGATCGGACAAGGCGTTGAGCTTCGCGAAAATCCGTGAGGGCCGGCCTTCCCGCGCCCGCTGCGCCTGTTCGTCGATCAGTTCGATCGTGCGGCGGTGCAGGTCATTGGGAGCGACGATCAACCGCTGCCAGGCATGCCCCTGGGAATAGCCCGTCAGCAGGTTGAACAGGGCCGAGGCATCCTCGGCGATCGCCTCGTCGGCCGAGAACAGCCCCAGATCGGTGTAGGAGAGAGCGGTGGTCGGGTTGTAGTTGCCGGTTCCGAGGTGCACGTAGCGCTTCAGTCCCTGCCCTTCCTGCCGCACCACCATCGACACCTTGCAGTGGGTCTTGAGGTCGAGGAAGCCAAACACGACGTGCACGCCGGCCCGTTCCATCAGCCGCGCCCAGCTCACATTGTTGGCCTCGTCGAATCGTGCCTTGAGCTCCACCAGCGCCGTGACGTGCTTGCCGGATTCGGCGGCCGCCATCAACGCCCGCGAGATCGGGGAATCGCCGCTCGTGCGGTAGAGCGTCTGCTTGATGGCCAACACCCGCGGATCGGCGGCCGCCGTGGTGACGAACTCGACCACGGGATCGAACGAGTCATACGGATGATGGAGCAGGATGTCCCGCTGGGCGATCGCCGCGAAGATGTCGGGACTGCGGCGCTCGAGGCCGCGAGGCATCCGCGGCGTGAAGGGCTTGTCGTGCAGCCGCTCGAAGCCGGGCAGCTTGTGGAGCTCCCAGAGCGACGTCAGGTCGAGCGGTCCATCGATGCGATAGACCTCGCTGTATTCGTCGCACTGTCCGCGGGCGGCGCCCTGAAGACCTTCCTCGTCGATAATCATCTGGGCGAGGCCGTCGTCGGCCTTCGCAGCAATCTCGATCCGCACGGCCTGGCCACGCTGGCGGGCCTTGATGCGATCCTCGATCAGCTTGAGCATGTCGTCCGACTCCTGCTCGAGGAGATCGACGTCGCTATCTCGGGTGATGCGGAAGGCGGTCCACGATTCGACCTGAAATCCGCCGAAGAGTTCCGGCAACCGGGCGGAGACGATGTCTTCGAGCAGCACGAAGGGAAACCGCCCGGGCTCGCCCCCGGAGAGCATCACAATCCGGGGCAGCACCTGCGGCACTTGCACGACGGCGAACAGCCGCTTGGGGCCGAGCCCTTCGGTGCGGTTGAGCATGACGCCGAGATAGAGTCCCCGATTGTGATACCGGGGAGACGGATGGGCGGGATCGACCGCCATGGGTGTGAGGATCGGCAGGGCGCGCTGCCGAAAGAATCGGTCGACCTGCTCCCGCTGGCCCCCCTCGAGGGCTTCGTACCGGAGGAGTTGGAAGCCCTCGGCAGCCATCGCCGGCCCGATGCTCTCCCGGAGGCAGCGATACTGCCGAGCGACGAGATCCTGGGTTCGGCAGGCGATGGCCTTGAGCTGTGCGGTGGCCGGCATGCCATCGGGCGTGTAATCCTGGGGAGCGCTCTCGCCGAAGGCCTGCTCCCGCAGCCCCGACACGCGGATCATGAAGAACTCGTCGAGGTTCGAGCTGAAGATGGCCAGAAACTTGAGCCGCTCCATCAGCGGATTCTCGGGATTCTCCGCTTCCTCGAGCACCCGTTGATTGAAGTCGAGCCAGCTCAGCTCCCGGTTGATGAAACACTCGGGGCCCAGGGTCGTGCTCGTCGCACCATCGCTCGCCATCATCATGCCTGCCACCGTGTGCGGATCATGGTCCTTCTCACTGCTGTGAGTGTACCCTTGAAGGCTCGCCGTCCGGATGGCAATCGGCCCTCACGAGTCGCTCACATTTCCGCTTCCTTCCCTACAACCGGACTTTCGCCAGGGCGTGCGGCCATGGCGGCCATCCCCTGCCCCGCGTGGAGCCGTGGCTGGTGCGCCGCAGTCGCCAGCATCCTCGAGGCCACGGCCCCGAAGCCCGGCAATGTGCACCCGGCGGCGGCGTTTGCCGACCTGACCTACGATGACCTCGTCGCCGCCGCGATCGCCATCGGCCCCGCGATCGAACGGGCGGCGGGCCGGCCGCTCGGGCTCTCGATCCGCACGGCCGTCGAGGCCGCACGAGCGGCGACGGGCACCAACACGAATCTCGGCATCGTCCTGTTGATCGCCCCGCTGACGGCGGTGGCCGACGGCACGCCGCTGACCGCGGCTGCTGTCGATGACATCCTCGCTCGGCTCGGCCCCACCGACGCGGCCGACATCTACCGGGCGATCGCCCTCGCTCGGCCAGGAGGCATGGGCACCGTGGACCGCTGGGATGTCGCCGGCCCGCCTCCCGGAGACATCCGTGCCGCGATGGCCCTCGCCGCCGACCGCGACCAGATCGCGCGACTCTGGGCCACGGGCTACGAACCGCTGTTCGCTGGACCGGTGGCCGACCTCGCCGCCTCCCTGGAAGCGGGCACGCCGCTGCTCGACGCGATCGTCCGCTGCCACGTGCTGCAGCTGGCCCGCAGCCCCGATTCGCTGATTGCCAGACGGCATGGCGCGGAAACCGCCGCGGATGTGTCGGCGCGGGCGGCTGGGCTGCTCGCCACACGCGACGCGGACTGGCCCGCAGCCTTCGCAGCCTTCGAACGGCATCTGCGAGCGCCGCGTCGCCTCAACCCGGGCACCACCGCCGACATGGTGGCCGCCGCCCTCTATATTCTGCTC
>JBPCTA010000474.1:0-3886 GCA_051006595.1 Pirellulales bacterium | reverse complement strand
CCAGGAGCTTCATGTGGTCGAGACTGATGCTCGTGATCACCGTGACGAGCGGTCGGCAGACGTTCGTGGCATCGAGCCGGCCCCCGAGTCCCGTTTCGATCACGGCGATGTCGACCTGCTTTCGCGCGAAGTGCACGAAGGCTGCCGCCGTGACGAGTTCAAACCAGGTGAGCTCGCGGCGGCCCTGTCGCAGCGACGTCTGGTCGAGCGATTCGGCTGTCGGCATCACCGCCTCGAATGCGGCGACCATGTCGGCCGCGGAGATGGGCTCCCCATCGACACAGATCCGCTCTTCGATCGAGTGCACGTGAGGAGACATGTAGCGGCCCACTCGACGGCCGGATTCCTGGAGGATGGCGGAGAGCATCGCCACCGTGGAGCCTTTGCCCTTGGTGCCCGCGACATGGGCCACCGGAAACTGCAGATGCGGCCGCCCCAGACCGTCGAGGAGCCGCCGCATGCGGGACAGCTCGAAAGTCTGGGAGGGGCTTCCGGTGGCGGGCGTCCGCTCGTAGTTGGTCCGGGCACCCAACCAGGCAAGCACGCGATCCCGCGCCGCGGTGGAACGATTGCTGGGGAGCCGACGGTTTTGCATCTTGCGCAGTTTACCGAGGGGCTCAGGAGGCGTGGTTCGTCTGAGGTGGAGCCACGGCAGGATGGAGTCGAGTCGCCGTGATTTAGCGGTTTTGAGGAAAGAGGCATTGACCCTCGCCGGTCTTTTTCTGACCCTCCCCGGCATGCGAAAGCCTTCCATCACCGCGCGGGAAAGATCTCCAGGCCGGATCGGCAGTCGGATGCTGGTCGTGGGAGCCTGCGCGCTGTTCGCGGCATCGATGCAGGCGCAAGACCTTTCCGAGGTCGCTGATCCGGCGAGCCCCACCCCCGACGAGGCCGTGGTTCAGGCCGTGATGGTCGCCGATGCGGGCCCGGCAGTCTTCGAGCCGCCCCCGATGTATCTCGCCGATCCGTCCGCCGGGGGCGGGTTTGCGGCGATGCCCGTGGGGATAGGAACGGGGCTCGCCAAACCCTGGCCCCGCTGGTTCGCCGGCGCGAGCGGCCTGGTGATGACTCGCACGCTCTCCTCGGGCGCAGCCACGATGCAGCCACTCGACGGGAAGCAACTCTCGACCGCCGATGCCGAAGCCACCTGGCCCGGCGGTGTCGATCTCCATCTCGGCCGCTGGTTCGGGATGCGGCAGCAGCATGCCGTCGAGTTGATTTACTGGGGGGTCTACAACATCGGCACCTCGAGCAGCATCGCTTCGAGCGACGGCGGGATCGTCGCCATCCCTCAGGCACCCGGCGTGACGATCGGCGGCACGCCCGCCTCCAGCTACCTCGCCGATGCCGACGAGCAGCAGATCAGCCGTTCGGACGTCATCAACGATATCGAGATCAACTGGGTCTACTCGCTGTGGGATCGGCCGGAGTTCCTGCCGCGGGAGCGGGCGGTCAATCTGATGTGGCTGGCGGGGTTTCGCTTCTTCCAGGTGGGCGACACTCTGGCGCTGCAAACCACCCCGGCCGATGCCGGGCTTCAGCCGCTCGATCTGAATGTCGCCGCCAACAATAACATCAACGGAGCCCAGGTCTGGGCGAAGTACGACTGGCGGGTCATGCCGCGACATCGGCTGAACATCCTGCCGAAGTTCATGATCGGCGGCAACTCGATCACCAACACCAGCGCAGTCGTCCAATCGAATGGCGACTATGGCACGTTCACCGCCGACGGCTCGGCCTCCACGGTCCATTCCACGCTCGGCGTGTTCTCGTGGCTGGGCTCGGTCGATACCGCCGTGGCCTGGGACGTGACCGATCGCTGGAGCCTCTCGATGGGATATCGCGTCGTAGGGGTCGGCAATATCGCCCAGGCCGATGGTCAATGGCCGACCGTGATCAGCTCGCCGGGATCCCTCTCCGGAATCGAGGCAGGGTCGAGCACGATCGTGCACGGTGGATTCGCCGGCTTCGAGGGGCGATACTAGAAGCCGTATGAGCAATCCTCTCCCACCTCAGTCGGCGGCCGACCTTGCCGCGAAGAAGTGTGTTCCCTGCGAGGGCGGCGTTGCCCGGTATGCGGTGGCCGATGCAGAGGCCCAGGTGGCCGGCCTCACCGGCTGGCGGCTGACGCACGACGCCACGCGGATCCGTCGCGACTGGTCGCTCCCCGACTTCCGTTCGGCCATCAAGATGCTCAACAACGTCGCGGCCTTGGCGGAGCGGGAGCAGCACCATCCCGACCTACATCTCGAGGGCTATCGCCGGGCGTGGATCGAGATTCACACGCATGCCATCGGGGGCCTGTCGGAAAACGACTTCGTGCTCGCCGCGAAGATCGACGCGATCACCCCGGCCGCGGTGCCGTCCGTAACGGCCTAGGCCCCTGGGCCGACCCTCGCCGCGCGAGAAACTCAGCCGCCACAGTAGTCGATCGCCCGCGCGATCTCGCTCTTGAGATCCTTCCGTGGCACGATCCGATCGATGAAGCCGTGCTCGAGGAGAAACTCGCTCGTCTGGAATCCCTTCGGCAGTTCCACCCGGATCGTCGCCTTGATCGTCCGCGGACCGGCGAACCCGATCAGAGCCCGCGGCTCCGCGAAGCAGAGGTCGCCCAGCGACGCGAAGCTCGCTGCCACGCCGCCCATCGTGGGATTGGTGAGCACCGAGATGAAGAGCCCGCCTGCCTGTGAGTAGCGGGCCAGGGCCGCCGAGACCTTCGCCATCTGCATGAGCGAGAGGATGCCCTCGTGCATGCGGGCGCCGCCCCCCGACGCGCTGATGATGATCAGCGGCAGCTTGCCAGCCGTGGCCCGTTCGACCAGCCGGGCGAGTCGTTCGCCCACCACACTGCCCATGCTGCCCATGATGAACGACGAGTCGGTCACCCCGCAGGCAACGCGACGGGCGCGAATCATGCCCGTGCCGGTCAGGGCCGCATCCTTGAGGCCGGTTCGCTTCTGCTCCGACACGATCCGGTCGGCATAGGGCTTCTTGTCGCGAAACCCGAGCGGGTCCGTCGGCCTGAGATCCGCGTCGCACTCCTCGAACGTGCCGGCGTCCAGCAGCTGCTCAATGCGCTTCGCGGCCGAGACATACCAGTGGAAGCCGCACCGCGGGCAGACGTTGAGGAGCTCTTCCGCCTCCTTGCGATAGATCGTGGCCCCGCAGCCGTCGCACTTGAGCCACAACCCCTCGGGCACACCCCGCTTCGGCCGCGCCGCCGAGCCGTTCGGGGAAGAACGGCAGGCGACCGGCGGCTCGCTCGCCTGCGGCTGTCGTTGCACGGTCGGGGCGACCGTCTGCACGGCGGAGTCGGATGTTTTTCCAGATGGAGAGCGGCGGTGTTCCATGCTCGAAACCGTCGGGTGGCGTTGAATCAGGTCAGGCATGCCCGACGCTCCATCGTCGTTGCTGCCGGCCGTGAGTGTATCGCGGGGACAGTCGGAAACGCTGCGCCGGATTCACCGGGAAACAAACGGCCTGCCCGGGACGGCCGCGTGCCCGTGCGATCCGGACCGATCGCGGGCGGAATGCCATTGGGCTGCCAGTGGAATCTAGTCGGCCAGTTCGGCCCGCGGGTCAGAGAGCCAGAGATCGCCCATCGACCGGCCCGAGACGAGCCAGCGGACGATGGCATCGAGCGGCTGCGGCACGACCACCGCGATGCGGCCGGTCGGATGCCGCCGGCAGACCTTTTCAAGCGCCTCCTCCGCCCGCTCGCAGGCCTCTTCGAGGAGTTCGCCTTCGGGCGGTGCGACCGACCAGGGATTGTCCTGCCACTGGCGATGGAGCCGCGGTTGGGTCTCGCGAATCTCCGCGACCAGTCGGCCCTGCCAGAGGCCGAGATCGAGGTTGGCGAGATTCGCCGCACGCCGCGGCTTCAAGC
>JBPCTA010000473.1:0-4029 GCA_051006595.1 Pirellulales bacterium | reverse complement strand
TCGGGCGAGGCGAGCCTGCTCGAGCGAAAGACGCTCATTCATTCGCTTCGTGCCCATACCAGCCGGCCGCTCGAGATCCACGTTTTCAACGGCACCCACGACGCCCTCGAGCACGGCGACGAGCCGCCGGTGCGGCTCAACATGCCCCTCTCGATCAAATACCGCAACTACACCGAGTTCAGCAACTATCGATGGCTCATTCCCCAGCTCTGTGGCTATCAAGGCCGGGCGATCTTTCTCGATTCCGACATGGTCTGCCTGGCCGATATCGGCGAGCTCTTCGACGCCGACATGGACGGATGCGACATGCTCGCGAAGGCCGAGGCCTACAAGGGCCAGAGCTCCTGGGGCATGAGCAACATCCTCTTTGACTGCGAACGTTGCCGGTTTCCGCTCGAAGAAATCTTTCAAGACGTCGATGCCGGCCACTCCTCCAACACTGACTTTCATCAAATGACGCCCCGGTTTCTCGAACGGCGGCCGTATCGCCTGGGGCCGCTCGATCCGGCCTGGAACTCGTTCGACATCCACGATGCCGGCACGAAGCTCATCCACTACACCAACCTGCGAACGCAGCCCTGGAAGTTTCCCGG
The DNA here is from genome assembly GCA_051006595.1 of Pirellulales bacterium. Taxonomy (GTDB): domain Bacteria; phylum Planctomycetota; class Planctomycetia; order Pirellulales; family UBA1268; genus QWPN01. Next base: position 3,436 of record JBPCTA010000473.1, on the reverse strand, counting down.
GCACGTGCACGAAGACCTCTGGTTTCGTTGGTTCAACGAGGCCCGGAGGGTGGGGGTGATCACCCAGCAGGACGTGGATAAGACGCTCTCCCGCGCCTACGCCCGGCAGGATATTCTCAAGCCGACGCGGGGTGAGACGGGACTGCATGCCGAGGCAGGCCAGGCTCCCCGCCGCTCGTTCAAGCAGATGCGGCGCACGGTTCTTCACGCTCTGGGGCTGAGGAAGCATGCCGCCTGACGACCGCACGGCCTCGCAGGCCAGCCGCCATCGGATCGTGGCCGTGCAGGGCACGGCGCAGCTGACGAGCGCCGTGGCGGCGATGCGGGCCATGGATAGCGCGCGTGGCTCGTCGCCGGCCAATCACCTGCTAATCCACAATCTGGCATGTCCGGAGGAGCAGGCCGACGAGTTTGCGGAGTGCATCGCCAGACTGGCAAAGCGAGTGGCCAGCTGGGCCACGCTGCGGCACGTGACGATCGACGACTTGCATGCCCTGCAGGCCGGCCATGCGGTAGGTGGCGACGCCGGTGCCAGGCCGCACCTCGACGGGTTCACCGGAACGACTTCTGTCGATGAGCTTCTGCTCGGGCACAACCTTCTGCCCCTGAATCATTTGCTCGATCGTGCCCATCCGGAGGCCGTGCGACTGAGTTACGGCGACGGGGTGGGGCTCAACTTCTCGGCCGACTACTTTCGGCCGCTGGAGATCGATGAAGGCTGGCGGGGCTTCGGCCGCCGGCTGGAGCGGGTCGTGCGGCATCGGCTGCGCCGTCTGCAAGGCCGGCCTTCGCCGGCCCCGCGGCGACAGGGCAAGAATCCGGCGCATGCGGTGGCCTTCGATCGGCACTACCTGCTGCTCGCCAATCAGTTCGACACCCGGGTGGATGACTACGTGCAGCTCGCACCGGAGGCGTTTCGCGACCTGTTTGCGGCCTATGTGCCCGAGATCGACTCGAGCATCTCCGATGGCGAAGACCCGCTGGCCGCCGTGCTCGGCAGAGCGTCTCGGGTGGTGGACTTGCTGACCAGCATCTTCTCCGTGACGAAGCGGATGGCCCTGGCCGGCGAGGTCGAGGCCTGCGTCGCCGCGGCAGCGGGTCAAGGTGGCGGCCCGGGATCGCTGCTGGTCATCAAGCCGCATCCCCGCGACTCCCGCGAGAAGATCCGGCTGATCGCCGAGCAGGCGGCGGCCTCCTTTGCGACCGTGGTGTCGCTCGACGACCCGTGGACGTTCTATCTGCCGTTTGAGTCGGTCTACGACCGTTGGTTTCTCCGCGACGAGCGGGTGCGGGCGATGACGCGGGTCGTCTGCACGAGCAGCGCCGGGCTGTCGCTCGAAGCGCTCTACGGCCAGTGCGTCGAGGTGGGCTTCGGCGAGCAGACATCGCGGCGGCTCTTTGCCCCCAACTGGCGGTCGCTGCGGTTGCGGCACGAGGCCGACCTGCGCCGGATCATTGCCGGCATCCGTGCCGCGCGGCACACCGCGCGCGCGGCCTAGGCAGGCGGTGGCATGATGAGCAAGCAGTCGCGCGGGTCGGAGTCGGTGTCGAAGTCGCTCGGTCGGCGGGCGAAGCGATCCGCGCTCGGCATGGCGCGATTTGCCGCCCGGCTCGCCGGCCAGTCAAACGAATCCGCCGCGTTGATGGCGCCGGGCATCGTGCAGGGAATCGTGCGGCCCTTTCAGCGGCACCGTCGCCCCCGGATCGACCTCTGCCTGGTGGTCAAGGACGGCAGCCGCGGCTGGATTCTCGAGGCGGTCTGCCGGGAGATCGCCGCGCACTTCGACGGCACCTGGCAGATCTGCGGCACGCTCGATCACCTGCCCCGGGCTCGCGGCTATTTCTTCGTGCACTACCACTTCTATCTCGCGGCCCTGAAGCACAACCTGCATCTCTGGGACCGTCCGTGCGCGGTCTGGGTGACGCATCCCAAGGAAGAAGCCCGCGACTTCGGGGGGCCGGCCTGCATTCGCGCGCTCGCACGCACCAACGTGGTGAGCATGTGCTCGATGTGGCGCGATCTCCTCGAGCAGGTCGGCATTCCGCCGGATCATCTTCGCGTGAGTCTGGCCGGCGCCGACCCCGCCTTCTTTCCGCCGCATGCACGGGGCAGCGGACGGATCGGCTTCTGCGCCGCCTACTACGACCGCAAGAGCCCGGGCCGGATCATGGACCTGGTTCGTGCCATGCCGCACCGCTCGTTCACGCTCATGGGCCGCGGCTGGAACGAGTCTCCGGGCTTTGCCGAACTATGCCGGCTGCCAAACTTCGAATACCGCGAGGGACGGTATGCCGACTATCCCGCCTTCTACGGAGACCTCGACGTGTTTGTGTCGCTGGCGGCGGTCGAGGGGGGGCCGGTGCCGTTGATCGAGGCAATGATGAGCAACGTGGTGCCGGTCGCCACCAGAACGGGCTTCGCCCCCGACCTGATTCGCCACGGTGAGAACGGCTACCTCTGCGAGATCGATGCCTCCACGGCGACCGTGGCCAATCTCGTCGAGCAGGCGTGTGCGAATCCGGCCGACATCCGCCGCACGGTCGACCAGCTGACCTGGCAGCGGTTCTCGCGGGTCATCCAGGACGCCGCCGGCGTGGGCGGCCCGTGAGCGGATACTGCCTGCTCGTGAAGGCTCATGGGGACGATGAAAAATCGGCGGCATGGCTCATGGCGACGGGGGGCTGCGTAGGCAGCGGACGCACGAACGTGGTGACGACCTTGAGCCCGTCACCGTAGGTCACAACCGGGGTATAACGCTCGACTTTTCCATCGACCAACACCGCCACCTCGACCGTGGTTTGTCTTGCGCCCGACCAGTTTTTGAAGTGGTGCACGGCGATCGTGTATCGCCCATACGGCGCCGCTCCCTTTCGCCAGAAGATGTTTTCAACCGGGCGGTTGGTCAGGACTTGTGGATTGGCATTGGCATCCACGTCGAGCAGGCCACCGCAAATGCCCATGCGACTGGTCCAGTTGATCGATGACGACGGTCCTGGCCGCAGCGGCTCGACCATGACATGCACGTCGATGTCGTTGCTGCCGTCCCAGGCGATCGAAACCTGCACGTCTCCCGTCATCGCCCCGGCTGCTTTGAGCCGGCGGCCCAACTCGCCGCCGATGGCATCACCTCCCGCAGTGCCTGCAGATTGTTGAGAAAACCCTACCTGGGACGCGACTGCGAATCGTCGCCGAGCCGGGAATGGCTCGAGTCCACCGACCGGCATCTCCGTCATCAGTAAGGTCGTGTCGGGCATGTCCAGCAGCTCCGGCGTCTCGATCGCTGCCACGTCAAGCGGATCGACAGCCATTTCCTCGACGGCGGAGGCGGTTTCCGCCATGATGGGCTCGTTGAGGATGTCGGGGTTTGATTCCAATGGAAGCGCCGGCACCTGCACTTCTTCCAGTGGCGTCTCCTCCAAAATCAGCGGCGTTTCG
>JBPCTA010000472.1:0-3341 GCA_051006595.1 Pirellulales bacterium | reverse complement strand
GCCGGAGAGCATGACATGAATGCCCCGGGCGGCCTTCTGGCCCTCCGCGACGGCGTTGACGACCTCGCGGCCGCCACTGGCGGCATCTCCGCCGACGAACACCGTGGGAAGGCTCGTGCGCATCGTCGCGGGATCGTGCTCCACCCGGCCTCGACGGTCGAGCCTGAGCCCAGGGAAGAGCCGCTCAAGCAGCCCCACCTGCTTTTCCTGGCCGACCGCCTTGAGCACGAGATCGCACGGCTGCGTCCATTCGCTGCCGGGCACACTCTCGACGCGGCCGTCTCGGACGATCGTGCGGGCGAGTTTGAGGGCGGAGACGTGGCCGTCGGTCGCCACCACCTCGACGGGCATGGTGTCGAAGAGAAATGTGGCCCCGTCGGTCTTGGCGAGATCGTATTCGAAGGCATAGGCCGACATCTCGGCGGGACCTCGGCGATAGATGATCGTGGCCTCCTCGGCGCCCAACCGCTTCGCCTGCGTGACCGCATCGATCGCCGTGTTGCCGCCGCCGAGCACGGCCACTCGTCGGCCCACCGGCACCTGCTCCAACGGCCGGGTGTGGATCCAGTCGATGAACTCGAGGGCATCGACCACCTCGGGCAGATTCTCGCCGGGAATGCCGAGCTGATTCGCGCCGCCGAGGCCGAGACCGATGAAGATCGCGTCGCAATCGTGCTCGAGGTCGGCCAGGGACATGTCGCGGCCGAGCTCGACGCCGTAGTGAAACTCCACCCCGAGCCGCTCGATCATCCGTACCTCGTCGAGGCTCACTTCCGGCGGCATCTTGTAGACGGCGATGCCGTAGGTATTGAGGCCGCCGCCCGCGGGCTTCTTGTCGTAGACCGTGACGGCATAGCCGAGCCGGGCGAGTTCCGCCGCGCAGCCGAGGCCCGCCGGACCGGCGCCAAGCACCGCCACTCGGCCCGCGTCCTTGATGCGGGGCGCCGTCAGCACGTCGATCCGGTTCGCTGCCACATGATCCGTCGCGAATCGCTGCAGTCTTCCGATTTGGATCGGATCCTTCTCCAGGTCGAGCATCACGCAGGCACCTTCGCAGAGCATCTGCGTCGGGCAGACGCGGGCACAGCACCCGCCGAGCACGTTGGCTTCGAGGATCGTGCGGGCCGCCCCGGTGACGTTGTCGGTCGTGATCTTGCGGATGAACGTGGGCACATCGATGCCCGTGGGGCAGGCCATGATGCAGGGAGCGTCGAAGCAGAAGAGGCAGCGGCCGGCCTCGAGCCGCGCTTCCTGGGGCGAGAACGCCGGCTTGATGTCGGCCATCGCCGCGACCGCGGCCGCCTCATCGATCAGGGGCTGGATAGGCATCGCTGGGCGTGTCTCCTGATGCGGTTGTCTGATGGGACCCACCGTTGACGTCGACCCACTAAGATAGGGCGGGGACGCTCACGCAGGAAATGGCAACCGATCCCGGACTGCGGGCTCCAGACAGCCGGCCACTCCTCGTCGTGCCGCGGCCGCTGCCGCCCCGGGTTGCCGCGGGATACCGGGGCGCGTCACCATACACTCATGTCCTTCACGGCCGACCCCACGCGAACGATCCGCGAACTCGAGGCGTTGCGAACCCTCACCGCCGATGCCGATGGCGCCCAGCGGGTGGCCTTCACCCCCATGTGGCTCACCGCGCGGCAGTGGTTTCGGGAGCTGCTTGCCGGTTTGCCTGTGGAGATTCACGACGACGCCGCCGGCAATCGCTGGACGACGCTCCCCGGAGCCAGCGACCGCGCCCTCGTGATCGGCAGCCATATCGACTCCGTGCCCAACGGCGGCTGGCTTGACGGCTGCCTCGGCCTGCTTGCCGGCGTCGAGGTGCTCCGCCGGATGGCGGCCGAGCATGCCGGCAGGCCTCCGCTGACCGTGCGTGTGGTGGACTGGGCCGATGAGGAGGGAGCCCGGTTCGGCAAGAGTCTCTTCGGCTCCGCGGCCTGCTCTGGCAGCCTCGATCTCGACGAAGCGCGGGGGCTCGTGGACAAGCAGGGCATCAGTCTGCCGGACGCCCTGCGCGACGTCGGCATCGACTTCGAGCGGGTCAAGGAGAGCGGCTGCGAACTGGCCACGGCCGCGGCCTATCTCGAACTCCACATCGAGCAGGGGCCGGTGCTTCTCGATCTCGGCCTGCCGCTGGGCGCCGTCCTCGGCACGTTCGGTGTCGAGCGGCACGCGATCACGTTTCACGGACAGGCGGCGCACTCGGGCAGCACGCCCATGAACCGCCGCCGCGATGCCTTTTTGGCAGCAGCGAAGATGGCGCAGGAGAGCTACGCGATCGCCGCCCGCAGCCACGGCGGCGTGTGCACGATCGGCTCCTGCACCACGAAGCCGGGGATCGTCACGAGCGTGGTGGAGGAATGCCGGATCACGCTCGATCAGCGACATCTCGATGCGGGGGCGTTGGCCCGCATGCATGCCGAGGCCCGCGAGGCGGCGGCACGGTTTGCGGCCGAGGGGGGCGTGGACGTCGCCTGGGAACGGCTCTGGCACATCCCGCCGGCGCCGTTCCATCCCGACCTGATCGACTTTGCCGACGAGGCGGTTCGCGAGACCTGCGGCACGTCGCACCGCCTGCCGTCGGGCCCGCTGCACGACGCGGCCGAGATGGCGATGGCCGGCGTGCCCACGGCGATGCTCTTCGTGCAGAGCCTCCGGGGCATCAGTCACAACAAGATTGAAGACACTCGACGCGACCACCTCGAACTGGCGGTGACGGCGCTCGACCGTCTCGCTCAGAAGACGATGCACTGGGTGGCTGCGGGGGTCTGATACGGCCCCCACTTGAGACCTGCGCGCCTCTGCCCTGTTTTCCCATATTGCGCCCTCTGCCTGCCGATGGGATGATGCGGCCCCCAGACAAGGAGGCCGCATGGATGTCCCCGAACGGAAGCGTGGTGATCGGCGCAGGCTCACTCAACTGATTGCCAAAGAATCGGACGCGGTGCAGCGGGATCGGTTGCGCAGCGTGTTGCTGGTGTTGCAGGGGCGGCAGGCCTTGGAAGTCGCCGACGTCGTGGGCCGCAGTCGCAGATTCGTGCAACATTGGGCGTACGCCTATCGTGATGGCGGCATCGAGGCGGTGCGTGGTCGCACGGCACCCGGTCGTCGGCGCCGATTGTCACCCGAGCAAGAGGCTCGATTCGTTGAGCGAGTGAAGGCTGGTGCCACGCCACGAGATGGCGTTGCATCGCTCCGAGGGCCGCAGATTCAGGGGATTCTGGATCGCGAGTTCGGCAAGACCTTCTCTCTCAACGGGATCTACAAGCTGTTGAATCGCCATGGCTTCGTCTGCCTCAAGCCGCGGCCCAGACATCCTCGGCAAGATCCGG
>JBPCTA010000471.1:0-2508 GCA_051006595.1 Pirellulales bacterium | reverse complement strand
GAAGCGGGATACGGCCGGGAACCAACGGCAGGACTGCCCGCGGCCTTACGGCCGGTCGGCTTTCACGATGCGGCCCCCTGTATAAGCCCAACGCCGTGAGGCGTGGGGTTGAAGCGGGATACGGCCGGGAACCAACGGCAGGACTGCCCGCGGCCTTACGGCCGGTCGGCTTGTACGGAGCCCGCGGCCTCACGGCCGGTCGGCTTTCACGATGCGGTCACGCGTGGCCGAGCAGCCAGGCGAGGAGCCCCTTCTGCAGGTGCATGCGGTTGGCCGCCTGCGTCACCACCACGCTCTGCGGGCCGTCGATCACCTCGTCGGTGACCTCCTCGCCGCGACGGGCCGGCAGGCAGTGCATGAACAGGCTGCTCGGGCAGTGCTTCATCAGGGCTGCGTTGACCTGATACGGCATGAAGGCCTTGATTCGCTCAGGCCGCTCCCCCTCCTGCCCCATGCTCGCCCAGACATCCGTATAGACCACCGCGGCATCCTGCACCGCTGCCACCGGATCGGTCGTCTCGACGATCTCGGCGGCAGGCAGGATCTTTTTCAGGTGCGAACGAAAGCCGTCGTCAAACTGATACTTCTCCGGGGCGGCCAGCACGAACCGCATGCCCAGCAGGCCGCAGACCACGGCCAGCGACCGCGCCATGTTGTTGCCATCGCCCACGAAGGCGAGCGTCAGGCCGTTGACGCGGCCCGCCTCCTGGCGGAGCGTGTAGATGTCGGCGAGCGCCTGGCAGGGATGTGTGAAGTCGGAGAGGCCGTTGATCACCGGCACCGTCGAGACCTCGGCCAGCTGCACGATCGTGTCGTGGGCCTTCGACCGGCAGACGATGGCATCCACATACTGACTGAGCACCCGGCCAAAGTCGGCCACGCTCTCCCGCGACGAGGCGAAGCCGGTGTCGGCGCCCAGAAACAGGCTCGAGCCACCGAGATGGGTCATCGCCGCCTGAAAGCTCACCCGCGTGCGGAGGCTCTGCTTCTCGAAGACGAGCGCGAGCACGCGGCCGGGCAGCAGCGCATCGCGGCGGCCCGCGGCATACTTCTGCTCCAAATCCCGCGAGATCGCAAACACGGCCTCGATCTCGGCCGCGGTCATGTCTTCGGGAACGATCAGATGACGGATCGACATGGTGTCTAGCCTCGCGAGGCCACCTCGAGGATCGCCTCGGCCAGCCGGTCGCAGCCGTCCTCGACGTCGGCCTGGCTGATCGTCATCGCCGGCAGGAGCCGGATGACGCGGCCCTGCGTGGCGTTGACGAGCAGGTTGCGGTCGAGGCACGCCTGCACGACGGCCGCACAATCGATCGAGAGCTCGACGCCGATCATCATGCCCATCACGCGAACGTCGCGGACGGCATCGCACCTGTTTTGGAGCGCCTGCAGCCGGGTGCGGAAGGCCTCGGCGGCCCGGTCTACATGGGCGAGCAGCCCCTGCTCCTCGATCATCCGGATCGTGGCGATGCCGGCGGCCGCGGCGATCGGATTGCCGCCAAACGTGGAGGCATGCATCCCCGGCCGGAGGTGCTTGGCCAGTTCGACAGTGGTGAGCATCGCGCCGCCGGCGATGCCGGCGCAGAGACTCTTGGCGAGCGTCATCACGTCGGGGACGACGCCGAAGTGCTGGTAGCCGAACCACTTGCCGGTGCGACCGCAGCCACACTGCACTTCGTCGAAGACGAGCAGCAGGTCGCGTTCGTCGGCGATCTTCCGCAGGCCTTGGAGGAAGCCCGGCGGCGCGGGCACCACGCCCCCTTCGCCCAGGATCGGCTCGACCAAGATGCCGCCGGTGCGGTCGTCAACCAGCTTCTCGACGGCGGCGAGGTCGCCGTGGGGGGCATATTGAAAGCCCGCGAGCATCGGCCCGAGGCCCTCGTGGTATTTCGGCTGGGCCGTCGCCGTCACGCTCCCCATGGTGCGGCCGTGGAAGCCCCCCTGGAACGTGATGATCTTGTATTTCTCGCCGTTGGTGCGAAGGCGAACGAGCTTGATCGCCGCCTCGTTGGCCTCGGTGCCGGAGTTGCAGAAGAAGGCCTGCCCGCCGAACGACCGCTCCGAGAGGAGCTGCGCCCAGACGCCCTGCGGCTCCGTATACCAGGTGTTGGGCACGTGGATCAGTTTCGCCACCTGATCCTGCACGGCCTTGACCACCGGCCCGGGGCAGTGGCCCAGCAGATTGCAGCCCCAGCCCGGAAACAGGTCGAGGTAGTCGCGGCCCTCGGCATCCCAGACCCGCGAGCCCTCGCCCTTCACCAGGCACACCGGAAACCGCTTGTAGTTGGGCACGACGTAGCGGTCGAAGGTGTCGATGACCCGCTGGGTCGAGTCGCCTATGGCAGCCGCGGTGGAATCGAGCGTGGCCATTCGATGGACTCCCTGGTTTCCTGGGTCGGAACGACGTGAGCTGGCAACGGTCCCTACCGCCTGGCGGTCGCGGCGACGGCGGCCTTGGGCGACGAGAGGGCCTCGTCGCGGACGAGCTCGGTGCCGACGCCGCTGGTG
>JBPCTA010000470.1:0-4717 GCA_051006595.1 Pirellulales bacterium | reverse complement strand
TGCCGACGACGATCCGCCGAGTTGCCGACGGACGATCACCAGCCGCGATCGAGATCGTGTGGAGCGACGGTCTGGCAGCCGTTTCCACCGCCCGACTGCTCCGCGAGGCCTGCCCCTGCGCGACCTGCCGCGAAAAGCGGGCCGCCCCGGCGACCCCGGCGCTGCTGCCGGTGCTCACGGCCGAGGAGGTGGCCCCGCTCGAGATCGTGGGCATGCAGCCGGTGGGGCAATATGCCTACTCGATCGAGTTTTCCGACGGCCACTCGAGCGGCATCTATACGCTCGAGTATCTCCGCGAGTTGGCCGTCGCGGCTCCAGGAAGCCCAACGCCGTGAGGCGGAAAGCGGACCGCTCCAAGCCCAACGCCGTGAGGCGTGGGGTGGAACGGTATAAGCCCAACGCCGTGAGGCGTGGGGTGGGTCTTAAGAGGAGCCCGACGTCAGCCGGGTGTTGCCCGCGGCCTCACGAGCGGTCGGCCTCTACGCATGGTCCTCGCTCAGGCCGCAGGCGGCGGCATTGATCACGGCGGCGATGCGAACGGCGTCGTGGCAGGCATCCTCGCTCGCGCCCAGATGCAGGAGGCTCGCCTCGTGGTTCTTGATGCAGAGCTCGCAGCCTGCAAGCGCGGCGCAGGCGAGGCTCATCAGTTCAAAGTCGAGCTTACTCGTAGCGGGCTGGGCCATGCGGCTCATCCGCAGCCGCGGTGGTCGGGCCTCATAGCTCTCCTTGCCGAGCATGTGCCGAAACCGATAGTAGACGGTGTTCATCGCCATCAGGCCGGCGGCTGCGACGGCGTCTGAAATCACGGCCGCCGCCGCCTCGCCGAGGCCGGCCCGGATGTCCGACTCGAGGGCATCGACGAGTCTGTGGCACTTCACGAATGCCGCCGCAGCCAAGGCGGTGCCCAGGGATTGTGCCGGCTGGAGGTTCTCCCCCGTCAGGACGGCGGCCAGGTTGAGGCGGATGTCCTTGAGTTCATCGGGCAGCGTCTCGCGGCAGGCGTCGAGGGCGGGTGTGGCGATGGACATCGGCAGTCGCTCCGGCAGCATGTGAATGTGAAGGTGGGAGAAGCCCGGGGATTGTAGCCGTTCATTGATGAATGGCCGGGACGGATGCTACCCGCGGGAGATTTTTTTGCCCGCCCCGCAGAGCACGTTCATGCCCCGCCGAGACGATCTCAAGACGATTCTCCTGATCGGGTCCGGCCCCATCGTCATCGGGCAGGCCTGCGAGTTTGACTATTCCGGCACCCAGGCCTGCAAGGCCCTCCGCGAGGACGGCTACCGCGTGGTGCTCGTCAACTCGAACCCGGCCACGATCATGACCGATCCGGGCACGGCCGACCGCACCTACATCGAGCCGCTCACCTGGCAGACGCTCGAGAAGGTCATCGAGGTCGAGAAGCCCGACGCCGTGCTCCCGACGCTCGGCGGGCAGACGGCCCTCAATCTGGCGATGGAACTGGAGAAGCACGGCGTTCTCGCGAAGCATGGCGTGGAGATGATCGGGGCGAAGGCCGAGGCGATCCGGCGGGGAGAAGACCGCGAAATCTTCAAGGCCACGATGCAGAAGATCGGCCTCGAGACCTGCCGCGGCCGGATCGTGAGAAGCCTCGCCGAGGCCCGCGAGGTGCTCACGGAGGTCGGCCTGCCGGCAGTGATCCGTCCGAGTTTCACGCTCGGCGGCTCGGGCTCGGGCGTGGCCTACAACCGCGAGGAGTTCGACCACAAGGTGCAACGGGGGCTCGACCTCTCTCCCGTCGGCGAGGTGCTGGTCGAGGAATCGATCCTCGGCTGGAAGGAATACGAAATGGAGGTGATGCGCGACGTCGATGACAACGCCGTCGTGATCTGCTCCATCGAAAACTTCGATCCCTGCGGCGTGCATACCGGCGACTCGATCACCGTCGCCCCGGCGATGACGCTCACCGACAAGCAATACCAGCGGATGCGGGACGCCAGTTTCGCCGTGATCCGCGCCATCGGCGTCGAGACGGGCGGGTCGAACATCCAGTTTGCCGTCGAGCCCGCGACCGGCCGCATGATCGTGATCGAGATGAATCCGCGGGTCAGCCGCTCGTCGGCGCTCGCCAGCAAGGCCACCGGGTTTCCCATCGCCAAGATCGCCGCGAAGCTGGCGGTGGGCTGGCGGCTGCACGAACTCCCCAATGACATCACGCGGAAGACGAAGGCCTGCTTCGAGCCCTCGATCGACTATGTCGTGGTCAAGGTGCCGCGATTCGCCTTCGAGAAGTTTCCCGAAGCCGACAATCGGCTCACCACGCAGATGAAAAGCGTGGGGGAGACAATGGCGATCGGGCGGACCTTCAAGGAGGCCTTTCAGAAGGCGTTGCGGGGCCTGGAGGTTGGAAGTTTTGGCTTCGGCAGCGACTCGAAGGATCTCTGGGCCACGCCTGCCGAGCCGTCGCTCGACGACATCCGCGCCCGGATCGCGACCCCCGACCCCGACCGTGTCTGGTATCTGCGGTATGCGATCAAGGCGGGTCTCACCGTTGAAGAGATTCATGAGATCACGGCGATCGACCGCTGGTTCCTCGATCAACTGCAGCAGATCGTCGAGATCGAAAGCCTGCTCCGCACGGTGGGCTCGATCGCGGCCGTCGATGACGGCCTGCTCCGCATGGCGAAGCAGGCGGGCTTCTCCGACCGGCAACTGGCGGTGATGCTCGAATCCTCTGAGCTCGAGGTGCGGGCGGAGCGGAAGCGGCGGGGCATCGTCGCGACGTACAAGTCGGTGGATACCTGCGCGGCGGAGTTCGAAGCTCAGACGCCCTACTACTATTCGACCTGGGAAGACGAAGACGAGACGCGGCCGAAGGAGCCCGGCAGGAAGCGGGTGATGATCCTCGGCGGCGGCCCGAATCGGATCGGCCAGGGCATCGAGTTTGACTACTGCTGCTGCCACGCGAGCTTCGCCCTCCGTGAGATGGGCATCGAGAGCGTGATGGTCAACTCGAATCCCGAGACCGTCAGCACCGACTACGACACGAGCGACATGCTTTTCTTCGAGCCGCTCACCTGCGAAGACGTGCTCAATATCGCCGACCGTATCGAGCCCGACGGCGTGATCGTGCAGTTGGGCGGGCAGACGCCGCTCAACCTCGCCCGCGCCCTCCTCTCCGCGGGCCTACCGATCATCGGCACGAGCGTCGACACGATCGAAATGGCGGAGGACCGCGAGCAGTTTCGGGAGCTCCTCGACCGGCTCGGCCTCAAGCAGCCCGCCAGTGGGATCGCGCGGACGCTCGAGCAGGCCCGCCGCGAGGTGGCCCGGATCGGCTACCCGAGCCTGGTGCGGCCGAGTTTCGTGCTCGGCGGGCGGGCGATGGAGATCTGCTACGACCAGACCCAGTTCGAGCGGTATGTCGCCGAGGCCTTCATCGTCGCCCAGGGGCAGCCGGTCCTCATCGACCGTTTCCTCGAGGATGCGATCGAGGTCGACGTCGACTGCATCTGCGACGGCACCGACGTGATCGTGGCGGGGGTGATGGAGCACATCGAGGAGGCGGGCGTTCATTCCGGTGACTCCGCCTGCTGCATCCCGCCCCACAGCCTGTCGCCCGAGATCATCGCCGAGATCAAGACGGCGGCTACGGGGCTGGCGAAGAGCCTGGGCGTGGTGGGGCTCATGAACGTGCAGTTCGCCGTCAAAAAAGAGGCCGGGTCCGACGGCGCGAGCGGCCAGTCGCTGTATGTCATCGAGGTCAATCCGCGCGCCAGCCGCACGGTGCCGTTCGTGGCCAAGGCCACCGGTCTGCCGGTGGCCAAGGTGGCGGTGAAGGTGATGGTGGGGCGGAGCCTCGCGGAGCAGGGCATCCTGGCCGACCCGGTGCCGGCGCACGTGAGCGTGAAGGAGAGTGTGTTTCCGTTTGTGAAGTTCGCCGGCGTCGACATCGCCCTGGGTCCCGAGATGCGGAGCACGGGCGAAGTGATGGGCGTGAGCGACCGCTTCAGCATCGCCTTCGCCAAGAGCCAGATCGCCGCGGGCATTCTCCTGCCGGAGAAAGGCCGTATCTTCCTCAGCGTCGCGAGCGTGCAGGCAAAGGAGGCCATGGTGGTGCTGGCCCGGAGGCTCGCGGCCCTCGGCTTCGAACTGATCGCCACCTCGGGCACGGCGCGGGAGCTTACGGCCGCCGGGATTCCGGTCGAGGTCGTGAAGAAACTGCAGGAAGGGCATCCGAACCTGATCGATCACCTGATCGACGGTCGCGTGCAGCTCATCTTCAACACGCCCCGTGGCAAAGGGGCCAGAACCGACGAGGGCCGGATTCGGGCGGCGAGCGTGCTCTACGGCGTGCCCTGCATCACCACGCTGCCGGCGGCCGAGGCCTGCGTGCGGGCGATGGAGGGCATGCGCACGGAACTGCTCACGGTGCAGCCGATTCAGGATCGTTTTCCCGCAACGGTGCCAGCTGATCGGCCGTGAGGCCGCGAGCTCCAGTACAAGCCGACCGGCCGTAAGGCCGCGGGCAGCCCTGGCACACGGCTCGGGACTGCCCATGCCCCGTCGCCGGACGTTCGTTGCGCCCATCCTGGGCTCCACTCACTCGGATGCCGCCATCGCTTCGCCATCCTGGCTCCGCTCGTCGTCATACGCCGGCTCCGGGGCACGGGCAGCCCCTCGCTGAGTTCATGCCCGTGCCAGCTGATCGGCCGTGAGGCCGCGGGCTCCAATACAAGCCGACCGGCCGTAAGGC
>JBPCTA010000469.1:0-2712 GCA_051006595.1 Pirellulales bacterium | reverse complement strand
AATTGAACGCACTTAGTGTAGTGTCTCACTCCGATGGAACTTCATCGGCACGCAGGGAACATTGTCCAGGCTGAGGACTCAGTTATTCATCGCTCGCGGCGGCCGGGCGCCGTTATTCGACTGGCGAAGGCTCCGCCGTTTCATTGCGTGGCCGCGCGAAACAGGCTAGTTTTTCAAGAGGCCGGACTGGGGCAAAGGGATCGATCGCCCTGGCGGGTCGAACCCGTGGCTGATGCGTCGCGTAGTCCGGTCAGACAATGCCGCGGTGTCTGACCGGCACACGGCCTCCCAAACCTCCGGATAGCAGGCGAGGCGATGGGATGTGGGCGATCGAAAAGACGAGTCCGCACCTTGGCTGAAGCGGCCGAGCGGCTCGAGCCGCGGAAGGTGATGGCGGTGGCGCCCGTGGTGAGCGGTCCCATGACCGCCATCGTCGAGCAATCGGCAACGCTCGCGTTCACCGCACCGTTGGCGATCTCGGTCGCCGACGCCGACCCCACGCCTGCGGAGAGCGTGGCCGTCGCGGTGTCGGCCGGAACCCTCAGCGTGAATCTCGCCGCTGTTCCCGCCGGCGGCAAGACGTATTACGTCGAGTCAGCCGCCCAGTTCAACTCCGCCATCGACCGGACGGGGGCCAGCTTCGCGACCCTCAAGGCCGGCGACCGGGTGCTCCTCAAAGGGGGAAGCTGGGATGGCATCGTTCGCAAGCTGACCGGCAGCATGACCGACGCGGAGGCGGTCACGAACCCGGCCATGATCCTGGCCTGCAACGCCAGCTACGAGCCGTCCTCCGGAGGCGTGGTGGTCAACGGCGTCAGCGCGGTCGATCTCGCCGGCACTGGCATCACGTTCTGCGGGGTGACCTTCAGCTCCACCAGCGGCATGCTCAAGAAGGGCAACTACACCGACTATGACGAGACCGGCTCGCTGGCCTACCTCATCCGACTCAACGGCGGCTCGCGGTTCATGACGGTGTCGGACGTCGTCTTCGATAACTGCGGCTGGAACAGCACGGACTACGCCAACAACGATCATTACGGAGCCTGGATCGCGGTCTACGGCTACCGCCATGCGATCCGCGGCTGCGAGCTGTCGGGCCGCGACTTCGATCCCAATGACATCAACGTCGCCGACCCGACGAAGCGGCGGTCGATCCGCGAGGCGACGATCGTCATCTATAAGGATTCGCTCGACCTGCAATACGGCTCCCACTCCATCGATCACAACTTCTTCGGTGAGCGAAAGGTGCCGCTCTACCAGGATGCCCGTCTGCCCACGGCCGCCGACGGCCGGCTGCCCGCCGAACTCGACAACGGCTGGGAGACGATTCGCTGCGGCAGCAGCAGTTTCACCGAACTCGACTTCAACACCACCATCGAGTTCAACACCTTCTACCACTCGATCCAGTCCGTGGACGGCGGCAGCAGCGACCAGACAGGCGAGCCCGAGATGGTGTCGATCAAGTCCCGCCGGAACGTTGTCCGCTTCAACACGATCCTCAACAACTACGGCGAAGTCTGCATTCGGCAGGGCGACTACAACGTCGTGGCCAACAACGCGTTTCTGGCCGGCGGTGCCTACACCGCGAACGGCACCATCGTGCTCACGGAACAGCGAAACGATCGGATGGGGGGCGTGCGGGTGTTCGGGTTCGGCAACACCGTCGCCAACAACTACTTCTACCGACTCAGCTCGGATGGCATCCGGTCTGCCGTCATCCTCGGTTCCGGTGGCACCGACCCGGGAACGCTATCGGGCTTCCTCAACGGCTCCGGCACCGCGTACGAGACCGCGAATTACACCCATGTGATCGGCAACACCTTCATCGACTGCAACGCAATCACCCTCGACAATCCGAACGGCGAGACGTATCCGGTGTACGGCACGCAGTTCCTCAACAATGTCGTCACCTACAGCAGTAACATCGGAGCAGTCGGCCTGGTGGGCAACACGAACGCCGGCTATGGAAGCCTCCTGCTGGCAGCCCACGGCGGACGGGCCTCCGGCAACCACGTCTATTCCGCGAACTCCGCCCAACTCGGCAGCGCGAAGGCGCTCCTCGGCGACACCTGGCTCAACGAGACCTTCGACGCGTATACGACGGGAGCGACGCCCGCCAGCGGCACCTCGCCCCTGCTGGTGTCGGCCGGCTACACGACCGTCGCCGCGGGCAACGGCGGCAAGATGGCGCGGTATCTCAAGACCACGGCATCGGGCGGGGGCGCCCTCCAATACAGCCTCTCGGCCTCGAATGCGACGGCCCGGCCGCAGGGATTCCTCTCGTTCGACATCCAGCAGAACGCCAACGCCGCGGTCGGCGTTGCCAATGAGTTCTCCTTTCGTGTCGGCGTCAACGATACGGCGGGCCTCTCCTCGGCAGCCAACGCGTTCATCGACCTGCGGTTCAAGCAGGATGCGACGAACAACTTCAAGGTCTACTCGGCCGGCACGCAGGTCGGAACGACGTCGACAATCAGCCCCACCAGCGTCAACACCGTGAAGGTGTGGTACAACAACAAGTCGTCGGCGATGAACTATGTCGATCCGTCGGGCACCGACCGCACGCTGGCGGCAAAGTCGTTCGTCGTCTATGTCGGCTCGACGCTCATCACCCCCAGTGCATCGGGCTCGACGCTGAGCACGCCGACGGGGGCCTCGCTCGACATCGGCAAGATCGCCTTCCTGACGGGATCGACGGGGCAGGCTGATTTT
>JBPCTA010000468.1:0-5563 GCA_051006595.1 Pirellulales bacterium | reverse complement strand
GTTTTTCACGAAGACCAGCCACCGGCTCGGCGAGGTTGATCGCGGCACCACGATCACCGACTTCGACCCCGAGGAGCAGGAGCGGGGGATCACGATCTACTCGGCGGCGGTGTCGTTCCGCTGGCGGGACGTCCATGTGAACCTGATCGACACGCCGGGCCACGTCGACTTCACGGCCGAGGTCGAGCGGAGCCTGCGGGTGCTCGACGGCGCCGTCGTGGTGTTTTCGGCCCGCGAGGGCGTCGAGGCCCAGAGCGAGACGGTCTGGCGGCAGGCCGACAAATACGGTGTGCCCAGGCTCGCGCTCGTCAACAAGCTCGACCGCGAGGGGGCCGACTTCTTCGGCACGATCGGCCAGATCGAGAAGCGGCTCGGAGCGAAGCCGCTGATCCTCCACCTGCCGCAGGGCCTCGGCCCGCCGCACGTCAAGGATCCGTTTCGCGGGATCCTCGATCTGGTGGAGATGAAGCTCCTCACGTTCCCGCCAAAGGACGAGGCGCTCGCCGGCGGCGAGGCACTCGCGACGATCACGGTCTCGCCGATTCCCGACCACCTCGCCGACGAGGCTGCGCTCTACCGCGAGCAGCTCGTCGCCACGCTCTTCGACTTCTCCGACGAGATCGCGGAGCTGGCAATGAACGAGGCTCCGATTCCGCCCGACCTCATGCGGAAGGCGATCCGCCAGGCGACGATTCAGCGGAAGGTGGTGCCGATCCTGGCGGGTTCGGCCCTCGACTGCATCGGCGTGCAGCCGGTGCTCGACGCCGTGGCCTGGTATCTGCCGAGCCCCGCCGACGTGCCGCCGGTGGAGGGCCTCGACCCGGCGGCGAAGACGCCCACCACGATCACGCGGAAGGCCGATCCAAAGGAGCCGTTCTGCGGCCTCGTGTTCAAGATCATCGCTGAGAAGCACGGCGATCTCTCCTTCGTCCGCGTCTACTCCGGCACGCTCAAAGCCGGCAGCCGGGCCTGGAACCCGCTCAAGCAGAAGAAGGAAAACATCGCCCAGCTCTGGCACGTGCAGGCCGACCGCCGCGAGCAGATTCCGGAGGCCTTCGCCGGCGACATCGTGGGCGTGATCGGACCGCGGGCGAGCGTGACGGGAGACACCCTCTGCGATTCGGCAGCACCGATCGTGCTGGAGACGATTCAGTTTCCAGAGACGGTGATCTCGATGGCGATCGAGCCCGACACGAGCCTGGAGCGGAAGAAGCTCGCCGACACGCTCGAAATGATGAAGCGGCAGGATCCGACCTTCCGGGCGATAGAGAGCGAGGTGACGGGGCAGACCTTGATCTCGGGCATGGGCGAGCTCCATCTGGAGGTGATCCGGCATCGGCTGGAGCGGGATTTCAACCTCAAGTGCCGCGTCCACAAGCCACGGGTCAGCTACAAGGAGACGCTCGGCAAGGCCGTGATGGTGAGCGGCGAATCGAACCGGCAGGTGGCGGGCCAGACGCTCGTGGCCACGGTCACGCTCAAGGCCGAGCCGACGACCGACCAGACGCCGGTGACGGTGGAGCAGGGCTGGTTTCCGGAGCATGAGGCCCTGGCGACGATCGCGGCCACGATGACGCAGTCGGTCCGCGAGAGCGCCGAGCGGGGCGGGCTCAAGGGCTGCCCCCTGTGGGGCGTGCGGATCACGGTGCTCGAGAGCCCGATCCCTGAGCCGCCGCCCGGCGACGTGGCGATTCGGATCGCTGCGGCGGACGCGATTGAAAACATGCTCAACGCCGCGGGCACGGTGCTCCTCGAACCTGTGATGCGGGTGGAGGTGAGCGTGCCGGAGGAGCATCTCGGCGACGTGATCAACGACCTCCAGCAGCGGCGGGCGATCATCACGGCCACGGAGATCCGCGGGCCGGCGACGGTGCTCACGGCGGAGGCGCCGCTGGCAAGCATGTTTGGCTATTCAGCGGCCGTGCGGAGCGTGAGCCAAGGCCGGGCGAGCTTCACGATGGCGCCGCTGAAATACGGCCCCGCCTCCGCGGAGACGGCCGAGGCCTTCGTGTAGCGCTTGGGGGCAGCCCCTCGCGGAGTTCGTGGTCGTGCAAGCCGACCGGCCGTAAGGCCGCGGGCTGCCCTGGTATGCGACTCGGGGCTGCCCATGCCCCGTCTCCGGACGTTCGCGTCGGGCCATGTCGGCCCGCTACACGCCGCGCACGGCCAAAAACCCAGTGTGTTGACAGGGGACAAGGTCGACCTTAGATTCCGTGACTCGACCGCAGCGATGCTCCCTGGCCATGAGGCCGGCGGAGAGTGTCGCGAAAAGCCTTTTTTCGGGGGCTTTTTGTCAGCGCCGATGGCCTTGGTGCCGTGGGTGGCGTGCGGTCGGCGGACTTCCGGTTCGTCGTCGTCGTTTGGATTCATTGGAGTTGCCCTGTGGCCGGTCCGACACAAGAGATCATCCGCATTCGCATGGAGGCCTACGACCACGCCGTGCTCGATCAGAGCGCTGCCGAGATCGTGGATACCGCCAAGCGGACCAACTCCGAGGTGCATGGCCCGATTCCGCTGCCAACGCGGATCGAGCGTTACACGGTGCTTTCCAGTCCGCACATCGACAAGAAGGCCCGCCAGCAGTACGAGATTCGGACGCACAAACGGGTCATCGACATTATTCAGGCCACGGCCAAGACGATCGAGGCACTCAATAAGTTGAGTCTTCCGGCCGGCGTCGACATCAAGATCAAGGCTTCTTCGAGGTAGTTTGCGGCTTTGGATCGACGGCTTCGGCCGTGCATGGTTGGAGTGAGTGGAACAAGAGGTCATCACAGGAGCGCACGACAAGGCATGCTTGGAAGGCGTTGTGGGTAAGGCTTGGAACATATGTTCCGGGTGCTCCCGCAGCCGACGGCTTCGAGCGTGAACGCGACGCACGACACGTTTTTGGTCGCCGCTGGCGACCGGAATCGCTGGTCGTGTGGCGACGGCGACAATCATCATGGCGACATCGACAAAAACAGCGGAAAAAACGGGCCGCAAGGGTCTCCTGGGCCGTAAGGTCGGCATGACCCAGATTTTCGACGCCGATGGTTCGGTGGTGCCGGTCACGGTCATTGAAGCTGGTCCTTGTCCAGTCACGCTCGTCCGTTCGGCTGATCGCGACGGCTACTCTGCTGTGCAGATCGGCTTCCTCGACAAGCCGCGTCGGCTGGCAAGTCGCTCTGTTCGCGGCCAGGTCGCGAAACTCGAAAGCCGTCGCGGCAAGAGGCGTGCCGAGGGCGGCGTGGTCGCCGTTGCCAAAGCCGGGTGCGAGCCGCAGCGATTCGTGCAGGAACTGCGGGGCGTCTACGAGGGTGCCGAGGTCGGCCAGGTGTTGACCGTCGACGTGTTCGAGGGTGTCGAGTTTGTCGACGTCACGGGGACCTCCAAAGGCCGCGGGACCGCTGGTGTCATGAAGCGTCACGGCTTCAAGGGCCAGCGGGCGAGCCACGGCGTCAAGAAAGTCCACCGCCATCAGGGTGGCACCAGCATGAATACCTCGCCAGCCCGCGTCTTCAAGGGCAAGCGAATGGCCGGTCGCTTTGGGAATGAGCGGTCGACGATGCGGAACGTGAAGCTCGTTCGCGTCGACAAGGAGAAGAATCTGCTTCTCATTCGTGGTGCCGTGCCGGGGCCGAATGGCGGCTACGTCACCGTCATGCAAACCAACAAGCTCCGTAAGGTTGGCGGCCCCGCGGCCCCGACCGGCAAGAAGAAGGCTGGTGGCAAGTGAACCTCGCCGTCTATGACATTTCGGGAAAGCAGGTCGGGTCGTACGAGATTGACCCCGCCGAGATCGCTCCGCGCGTGAGCAAGCAGCTGCTGCACGACGCCGTGGTCATGTACCAGGCGAATCAGCGGCAGGGCACCCAAAAGACCAAGACTCGGGGCGAGGTGGCCGGCTCGACCCGCAAGCTCTACAAGCAGAAGGGCACGGGCAACGCCCGCGCCGGTGCCAGGCGAAGCGGCACGCGGCGTGGCGGCGGTCACATCTTTGCCAAGAGCCCCCGCGATTTCGGCTGGCGCATGCCCAGAAAGGCACTGCAGCAGGCCACGCGAATGGCACTGGCCTCGCGGCTTGCCGACGACGAGGTCAAGCTCATCGACACCCTCGCCGTTGCCTCTCCGAAGACGTCGGTCGTGGCGGGAATGCTCAAGAAGCTGGGGCTTAGCGAGCAGACGGTGCTTGTGGCTCCGGAGAAGCACGACGCCAACTTCTGGAAGAGTGCCCGCAACATCGACGGCGTGTCGGTTGCTCCGGTGGCAGAGCTCAATGCCTGGGAGATTCTTCGGTCGCGTTCGGTCTTGATGACAACCGCGGCCATTGATGCCTTCCGTGCTTCGGCGGTCGAGGCGAAAAAGCCCGCAGCCGGTGCCGTGAAAAAATCGAGCAAGAAGACTCCGGCCAAGACGTCGAGCAAGACGTCGGGCAAGTCGTCGAGCAAGGCCTCGGCTGCCCGTGCTGCCAAGAAGAAGGAGACGAAGTAGGCCATGTCCGTGCCCGTCCCTCCCCCTCCAGCGTTCTCCCCGCGACTGGCCCCTCATCAGGTCATTCTGCGGCCTCTCGTCACCGAGAAGGGCATGCATCGGGCAAATCGCCACAATGCGTATTCTTTTGAGGTCGTCGGTGAGTCCACCAAGGCCGACATTCGGCGTGCCGTTGAAGAAATGTTCAACGTCAAGGTCGAGAAGGTGGCCGTGCAGAATCGCATCGGAAAGATGCGTCGTAGCCGGGTCCGCCGTACGAGTACGAAGGCCTGGAAGAAAGCCATCGTCACGCTGAAGCCTGAGTTCAAGATCAACCTGTTCTAGTTTTTTAAAACGCAGAGCACCACCGAGCACGACACGATCCCATGGGCATTCGCACCTACAATCCGACCAGTCCCGGCCGTCGCGGCGCGAGCGTTTCGGACTTCGCTGATCTGACGAAGGGCGCCGAAGCTCCCAAGGGGCTTCGCGTGCGGAAGCACAAAAAGGGCGGCCGCAATAATCAGGGAAAGATCACCGCGCGGCACCGTGGCGGCGGCCATATGCAGCACTATCGGCTGATCGACTTCCGTCGCAACAAGGACGGTGTGCCTGCCAAGGTGCACTCGATTCAGTACGATCCCAATCGCACCTGTCGTGTCGCCTTGCTGCACTACGCGGACGGTGAGAAGCGGTATATCCTCGCACCGGAGGGTCTGACTGTTGGCGTCACGCTCGTGAGCGGCGAGGCCTCGCCGCCGGAAGTCGGCAACTGCCTGCCGATGTCGGCCATCCCGCTCGGGATGCAGATCCACAACATTGAACTGCAGGCGGGCCGGGGTGGCCGGCTGTGCCGCTCGGCCGGGTCCTCCGCCGTGCTCGTCGCTCGTGAGGCCCAGTGGGCGCAGATCACGCTGCCATCCGGTGAAATCAGACGCGTTCCGGCGGCCTGTCGGGCAACGATCGGAGCCATCGGAAACTCCGAACATATGAATGTTCGCCTGGGCAAGGCGGGTCGGTCGCGATGGATGGGCATTCGGCCCCACGTGCGCGGCACGGCCATGAATCCAATCGATCATCCTCACGGTGGTGGCGAAGGCCGCACCAAGGG
>JBPCTA010000467.1:0-7889 GCA_051006595.1 Pirellulales bacterium | reverse complement strand
TCCGGGAACTGCGGTTTGTGCTTCGGCGAAGGTCGATTGAGTCGATGGGTTCGTGAACCAGTTCTCGTTTCATGAGGTTGAGTTTTTTATGGCTGTGAAGATTTACGTGGGGAACATCCCCTGGTCCACCACGTCGGCCGATCTGGAAGCGATGTTTGCCCCGCACGGTGCCGTGCGGAGCGCCGAGGTGATCTCCGATCGTGAGACCGGACGTTCGCGCGGGTTCGGGTTCGTCGAAATGGAGACCAATGAGGGTCTGCAGGCGGCGATTGCGGCACTCAATGGGCAAGAGATCAACGGTCGCCCGCTGACCGTGAACGAGGCTCGTGAGCGCACGCCTCGTCCGGGTGGCGGCGGCGGCGGCGGTGGCTACGGCGGTGGTGGCGGCGGCGGTCGTGGCTACGGCGGCGGCGGTGGCGGCGGTGGCGGTCGTGGCTACGGCGGCGGTGGTGGCGGCGGTGGCCGCGGCTACGGTGGCGGTGGCGGCGGCGGTGGCTACGGCGGCGACCGCTACTAGTCCCTGCGGATGCGTTGCCGGAGTCACCGGCAGCCATCGTGTTCACCAACGGTTGTTGGTGTTCATGCACATATGCATCATGGGAGCTGGGGCTTTCAAATCCCCGGCTCCCATGAGCATGTGGCGCAGTCAGTCGCAGAATGTGTATCGAGCGTGTATACTGGTTCGTCCAATCCTTTCCATTCCCGTCAGCGAGAAGGCTGCAGTACCATCCGATGAGCTTTGCAGGACCCCGACAGAAGTTGGCCAAGACCGCCCGCAAGAAGGCGAAGCCCCGCGCGAAGGTCAAGCGGCGCGATCCGATCTTCATCGACGGCGCTCGCCCGCGGCCGATGTATGTCGACTACAAAGATCTCGAACTCCTCGGCAAACTCGTCAACCGGCAGGCCAAGATCCTTGGGCGTCGCAAGAGTGGCTGCACCGCTGCCAGCCAGCATGCGGTGACCAGCGCCATCAAGCGTGCCCGGTTCATGGCGTTGCTGCCGTACGTGGGCGAATAACTCGGCCGAGTTCGCGGCGTGTCGCCCTTTCCTCAGTCGCGTGATTCGTGATCGTGATCATGGGGCCGCTTACGACCCGCCGCCGCGTCGAGTTTCGCGACACCGACGCGGCGGGGATCGTGCACTTCTCCGCCTTCTTCTTCTGGATGGAGTCGGCAGAGCACGAACTGTTGCGGTCGGCCGGAATCGGGGTCGTCGAGCGGAATGACGGTGGCGTGGATGCCAGCTGGCCGCGGGTTTCGGCATCGTGCGACTACCTGTCTGCCGTCCGGTTCGGCGACGAACTCGACATCGCCGTCAGCGTCGAGGCGATCGGACGTTCAAGCGTGACCTACGCCTTCGCCTTCGGCCATGCGGGCCGGCCCGTGGCCCGTGGCAGGGTGGTCGCGGTCCGCTGTCTCATGCATCCTGGCAGTAAGCCCGAGGCTGTGGCGATTCCTGCCGACATCGTGCAGCGGCTCGAGCCCTTCCGCGCGGCCATCTGACGGAGCGTGGTCGTGCTCGAGGTCGATCGCATCACGAAGACCTATCCCGGGGTGGCGACTGCCTTGCGGGTGCTCGACGAGGTCTCCTTCTCGCTCCGGCCCGGCGGCCGACTGGCGGTCATGGGGCCCAGTGGCTCCGGCAAGAGCACGCTCCTATCCATCATCGGCGGGATTGAGGAGCCGTCGGGCGGTCGCGTCACGCTCGATGGTGTGGATCCCTTCGCGGCGGATGCCACCGGCCGCGCGGCGTTTCGGAATCGCCGGATCGGCTTCGTCTTCCAGGAACACCATCTGCTCGATGGATGCACTGCCCTCGACAACGTGCTCGTGCCGGCGCTCGCGACGGGGTCGGTGGCGGTCGATCTCGTGGCCCGCGGCACGCGACTGCTGGAGCGGGTCGGACTCGCGTCGAGGCTCTCGCATTTCCCCGGCCAGCTCTCGGGGGGCGAGCGACAGCGAGTGGCGGTGGCCAGAGCGGTGCTGCTCTCGCCGCGGCTGATTCTCGCCGACGAGCCGACCGGCCAGCTCGATTCCCATTCGGCCGCGGCCATCACCGAGCTGCTCGTCGAACTGGCGGTGGAGATGGGCGGCATGCTGATGGTCGTGACGCACGACGAAGCCGTGGCCACGCGGGTGGGCGAGGTGCGGCATCTTCGCGACGGGCGGCTCAGTTCATGAATCGCCCCCCGAGCCGTGCCGTATCGGAGAGTTCTGGCGGGCCGGCCGCGCGATCGCTCATGACACTGGGACTGACGCTCGCGCGGCGCTGGTGGCCCCAGGTGGCGGCATTGGCGGCGGCCTGCGGTGTCGTCACGACGGCGGTGGTCGGCGCGCTGGGCGTGGGCGATGGCATCCAGCGCGGGCTGTTCGATCTCGCCGTGGCCCGACTGGGCCGTATCGAGGCGGCGGTGGTCGCCGATGGCTTCTTTCGACGCGAGCTCGCCGCTGAGATGGTCCGGGCCAGTGCATCCGCGGAGAACGCCCGTGCGGGCGAGTCGCAGGATGGTGTCATGCCGGCCGCGGTGCTGGTGCCCGCGGTCGTCATGCCTGCGACGATCGCCGCAGTGTCTCCGTCAGCCGGGCAGGCCCGCGGCACGCTGTTGGCCTGCGACGATCCGGCGGCGCTCGGCTTCGAGCCAGCCCCGCCGCCACTCGCTCCCGGGGCCGTGCTCGTCAACGCGGCGGCTGCGGCCGCCGTCGGCATCGAGGCTGGCGACACGATCGTGGTGCGGCTCCCGCAGCGATCGGCCGTGCCCGCCGACAGCCCGCTGGGCCGGCGGACGGGTGAGTCGCGAGGCAGGCGTGTGACGGTGGTGGCGGTCTTGCCCGATGCGGGGCTCGGCCGCTTCTCGCTGCGGCCGACGCAGGTCACGCCGCCGCTCGTCGTGATGTCGCTCACGGATGCTCAGGCCATCCTTCGCGAGGGCGACGTGGCCAATGCGATCTTCGCCGTGCGGAAGGCTTCCGCACCGAACGACATGGCGGCGTGGCTCCGCGGCAGGCTTCATCCTACGCTGGCCGACTTCGGCCTCGACCTCGCCCCCGTGGCGGCCGATGGCCCGCTGCGGCTGACGAGTCGGCGGCTGGTCGTCGCGCCGGAGATCGATCGGGTCGCAGCGGACGTGCTGGCACCACTCGGCGGCAGGCCGTCGCTCGCGTTCCTGGCGAACGAACTGACGCCGCTCGATGCCGATGGTCGGCCCGCCGCGGCGCGGATTCCCTACTCGACCGTCCTCGGGATCGACGACACCAGCCTTCCCGGCGGCTCGCTCGTCGATGCCGCCGGTGCGACACTCGCCATGCCCGCCGCCGACGCGATCATCATCGACCGCTGGATGGCCGACGACCTCGCCGCCCAAGGACGGCCCGTGGCGGTTGGCGACCGGCTCGTCATGCGATTCTTTCTGCCCGAGACGATCCACGGCCGCGTCGAGGAGGCGACCGCCTCGTTTGTCGTCGCCGGCATCGCGGAGATGCGGGGGGCCGCCGTCGACCGGTCGCTCGTGCCCGACGTCGAGGGCGTGACCGATGAAGCATCGATCGCCGATTGGGATCCCCCCTTCCCGTTCGACTCGTCGCGGGTAAGGACGGTACCGCCGCACGACGAGGATGATCGTTACTGGAAGCAGTATCGCGCCACGCCCAAGGCCTTCGTGTCGCTCGCGACGGCGCGGCGTCTCGCGAGCAGCCGGTTTGGCGCTACGACCGCCTGGCATCTGCCTGCCGGCACCACACCGCATGCGGCTCCTGGTGGTCACCTTCCCGAGTTGGCACACCAGCTCGCCGCGGCCATTCAGCCCGAGAAGGCGGGATTCACCGTTGCGCCGCTGCGGGCCGAAGCGATCGCGGCCGCGCGGGGATCGACGCCCTTCGGCGGCCTGTTCCTCGCCCTCTCCGGTTTCGTCGTGGCCGCTGGGCTGCTGCTCGCGTGGCTGCTCTTCGGACTCCTCGTCGCCGCCCAACGGCAGGTCATCGGACTGCTGGCTGCCGTGGGCTGGCCGCCGTCGAGGCTGGCCCGGCTGTTGCTTGTGGTGGGGGGGATCGCCGCGGTTGCTGGTGCCTCGGTCGGTGCGGTGGTCGGGCCGGTGTGGTCATGGGCCCTGCTCCGCATGCTCGCGTCCGCTTGGAACCGCGATGTGGCCCTGGGATCGGCGGCCGTGTTCGCCGCCGGGAGGCCGTCGTGGGAAACGGTGGCGACGGGTGCGGTCGCCACCCTCGCGATGGCGGTCGTTGCCGTGGCCTTCGCAGCTCGCCGGGCGGCGCGGATGCCGCCGCATGTGCTGCTGGCTGGATTGGCCGACGGGGCCGCCGCCGCTTCGCCAGCGGTGGGTCGCCGAACCAGTCGCCGAGCCCTCTGCCTGGCGATCGCCGGCTTCGCGACGGCGGTCGTAACCGCGGTTTCGGGCCGCAACGCCGAGGCCTCGACGGCCCTGGGGATGTTTTTTCTGGCAGGCTTTACCGCCCTCGTGGGGTTGCTTGCGCTTGTTCGCGGTCTGCTTGTGGCGCCGCCCCGCGGGGCCGCGGTGTGTTCGTTGCCGCAACTGGCCAGCCGCATGCTGCGGGCCCGGCCTGCGCGGGCCTTCTCGATCGCGGCGATCGTCGCCTGCGGGCAGTTTCTCATCGTCGCGGTGTCGGCCTTCGCGCTGCGGCCGCCTGCGGATCCCGGAGATCGAGCGTCGGCCACGGGAGGCTGGACATCGATCGCCACCTTCGGCGAGCCCACGTCGATCGATCCCAGCGATCCCGACGTGCGGGCGACGCTCGGGCTCTCTCCGCCGCAGGAACAGGCGCTTGCCACCTGCGCGATCGCGCGGCTGCGGTCGAGTGGTGGCGACGATGCCAGTTGCACGAATCTTTATTCGACCGGCGCGCCGGTGATCCTCGGCGTGGGCGCCGACTTCATCGCCCGGGGTGGATTCCGATTCGTCGCGCACGCGACCACATCGGCCGAAGCCACGCCGCCCGAGTCCATCGCCGGCAATCCGTGGCTCTTGCTGTCCGATCGTGATCCGGCCGCGAGCGATTCCGCGATCCCCGCCATTCTCGACCAGGCCACGGCCCAATGGGGCCTGAAACTCGGTGGCGTGGGCAGTCGGTTCATGGTGCCTGATGAAACGGGCACGAACGTGCCCTGCGAGATCGTCGGCCTCTTGGAGCCTGGCATTCTGCAGGGCCGTGTGATCGTCGCCGAGCGGGACTTCCAGAAGCTATTTCCCTCGCGATCGGGCTATGCGGTGGCCCTCGTGGATGCCACGCACGTGCCGACGGCCGTGCGGAGCGACGTTGCCGGTGCCGTGAGGGCCGCCTGGACCGATGCCGGGGTGGCGATCGAACCGGCAATGGACCGCGTCCGCAGCCTTCAGGCCGTCCAGAACACGTTTCTTGCCGGCTTCCAGGCACTCGGCACGCTGGGGTTGCTGCTCGGCACGGCGGGCGTGGCCGCCGTGATGCTCCAGGGCGTCGTCGAGCGGATCGGCTCGCTGGCGGTGCTCCGTGCCGTCGGCTTCACGCTCGCCCGCGTGCGGTGGCTGCTCGTGCTGGAGTCGCTCGTCACGGTCGGGCTCGGGCTCGCGATCGGCACGACGGCCGGTGCGGTGGCGGTTTGGCCGGCGCTGGCCGGCGGCACGGCCCACCTGCCGCTGGCATGGATTGCCGCAACGGGCGGCCTCACCCTGGCGGCAGCGGCCGCCGCCGGCTGGCTGGCGACCGCGGGCCATGCGATTCCCGAGCGGCCGCGATAGCCGTCCGCCCGACCGGTTTCGTGGCGACGGGCTCGGCCCGCCGAATCCACCTTTGCCCGCAGGCCACCGCAGACGGTACCGTCTGGGCCATGCACATCGCCGTGATCCTGCCGCGGTGGGTCGGGGATGCCGTGATGTCGACCCCCCTGCTCCGCGCGGTCAAACAGCATTTTGGAAGCCGGGCGCGCATCACGGGCGTGATGCGTCCGGTCCTCGCCGACCTGCTCGCGGGCACCGGCTGGATCGACGATCACATCTTCTACGATCGGCATGGACGCCGGGAGGAGCACGGGTTTGCCGCCGCGGCTCGGCACCTGAGGCGCGATCGCGCCGACATCGCGCTCGTGCTGCCCAACTCGCTCTCGTCGGCGGGGCTGGCGTTCGCTGGCCGCTCCCGCCGCCGCGTGGGGCATGTCGGCCACTACCGTCGGCTGCTGCTCACGGAGGTCGTGCGGCCGGAGCGCGAGGCGGCCATCGTGCCCCCGCCGATCGCCTTCATGCGTCTCGCGTCGGCGATCGGCGTGCCCGCTGGCTCGCTCGACGTGGAACTCAGGCTGAGTCCGCACGAACTCGACCGCGGCGACGCCGTGCTGACTCGGCTGTTTGCAAGCCGAACTGGCCCCCTGGTGGTGCTCAACGACAACAGTTCCAACGGCACGGCGCGTGCGTGGGGCGTGGCCAATCAGGCGGCACTCGGTCGCTGGCTCGCCGATCGCGTGCCCGATGTCCGGGTGCTCGTGCACTGCGGCCCTGCCGACCGGAGCCAAGCCCGTGAGATCGTGCGACTGGCAGACACTCCCGCGGTTCGCGGCTTGGGCGATATCGACGAGCTTCCGCTGGGCCTCTCGAAGGCCGTCTATGCGCGGGCCGCTGCCGCCGTCTCGTCGGATAGCGGCCCGCGGCATATTGCGGCTGGTTTCCAGGTGCCGACCGTCGCCCTGCTTGGGCCCACCGACCCGCGGCTCGGCCGTTCCGACCCCCGCGGCTGCGTCGAGCTCCGCCGCGACCTCGCCTGCTCTCCCTGCGATCGGGGCGAGTGTCCGCTCCTGCATCATGACTGCATGCGGATGCTCACGGTCGAAGAGGTTGGGACAGCCGCCCTCGAGCGGCTCCGGTGGGGCGTCGATCACGCCGCGGCCCGCGTGGACTGACGGCTTCTCGCGTGGCCGGGGTATGCTTGGCCCCTCGTCGTTGTTCGCGGCGAGATGGCGATCGAACGTGCAGGAGACGGAACGATGATGCAGATGCTGGGCATGCTGGCCGCGATCGGGCTCACGGCCCTGTGCTGGGGGATGTATGGCCCCGTGCTCCACTTCGGTCGTGATGACATGCGCTCCCCCCTGCGGCCGTTCGTCTGCGTGGGCATCGCCTACTTCGTGATCGCGGTGGTGGTGCCGCTGGTGCTCCTCGCCCGCGGCGAGAAGGGCGCCTGGACCGCGAAGGGCGTGTTCTGGAGCCTGTTCGCCGGAGTCGCGGGCTCGCTCGGGGCGCTGGGCGTGATTCTCGCGCTCCATTTTGGCGGCAAGCCGATCTACGTGATGCCGCTCGTCTTCGGCGGCGCCCCGGTGATCAATACGCTCCTGACCGCGGCCATGAACCGGTCGTTCGACCAGCTCAAGGCCCCGTTTCTCGCCGGACTGCTCCTCGTGATCACGGGCGCCGTGACGGTGCTGGTATTCAAGCCGCAGCCCGCCCCGCATCCGCCGGCCGCGGCCATCGCGGCCACGGCGGGCGATGCCACTGCAGCGCCCGCCTCCGCGCCGCCGGCCAGGCCGACGGTGGAGCAGAAGGCCGAAAAGCTCGTGGCCGTGCTTCTGTCGGTGGCGCTCGCGATGCTCTCGTGGGGTTCGTACGGGCCGGTGCTTCACCGGGGCCAGGCGGCCATGCAGGGCAGTCGGCTGCGGCCGCTGATCTGCATCGGTGCCGCGTACTTTCTGATCGCCGTCCTCGTGCCGCTGGCGTTGCTCGGGCCCCTCGGTGACACGGGCACCTGGAATGCCAAGGGCGTGCTCTGGAGCCTCGGTGCCGGCTCGCTCGGCGCTCTCGGCGCCCTCGGCACGATCATGGCCTTCAATCTCGGCGGTAAGCCCTTCACCGTGATGCCCGTCGTGTTTGGCTGCGCTCCGGTGATCAACACGCTCACGAC
>JBPCTA010000466.1:0-3338 GCA_051006595.1 Pirellulales bacterium | reverse complement strand
CCCTGAAGGAAGCCGAGGATCTGGCGGCGATCGTCAAGCAGTCGAACGTCGTCTTCGCCGTCACCCACAACTACACCGGCTACCCGCTGGTGCGGCAGGCGAGGGAGATGATCCAGGCGGGCGAACTCGGTGAGATCCAGGCGATCCGCGCGGAATATATCCAAGGCTGGCTGCGGACCAGGCTCGAGAGCGAGGGGCAGAAGCAGGCTGCCTGGCGGACCGATCCCGCGAAGAGCGGCGCGGCCGGCTGCTTCGGCGACATCGGCACCCATGCCTACAACCTCGGCCGCTCGATGACCGGCCTCCTGCCCGAGTCGATCAGCGCGCATCTCAAGGTCTTCGTGCCCGGACGATCGCTCGACGACTACGGCCATGCCGTGATCCGCTATGAGAACGGCGCCCTCGGAACCGTCACGGCTTCGCAGATCAGCCACGGCCGTGAAAACGACCTGCGGATCCAGATCGACGGCACCCTAGGCAGCCTCGAATGGCATCAGGAGGAGCCCAACAAGATGATCGTGCGGCACAACGGCAAGCCCCATGCCATCTACACGCGGGATCCCAACGCGCCGTTCACCAATGCCTCGGGCAAGGCGGCCTGCCGGCTGCCCTCGGGGCACCCCGAAGCCTTCTTCGAGGCCTTCGCCAACGTGTATCGCGCGGGCTTCGACGCCATGGCCGCCGCGGCGACGGGTGGCGGCTTCGAGAAGACGAACACCGTCTATCCCAACATCCACGACGGCGTGGAGGGCATGTATTTCATCGAGCAGTCGGTGGCTTCGAGCAAGGCGGGCGGAGCCTGGCTGCCCCTGAAACATCCTCTGGCTCGACGGTAGGAGAACGACCGTGGCATCGACCGACACGAAATACTTCGTCTTCGATATCGAGAGCGTGGCCGACGGTGCGCTCGTGTCGCGGCTCCGCTATCCGGGCGAAGGCCTCGAGCCCGCCGCAGCGATCGCGAAATACCGGGCCGCGCTCCTGGAGGAGAATGGCAAGGATTTCATTCCCTACACGTTTCAGGTGCCGATTTCGCTGGTGATCGCCAAGGTCGCGAAGGATCTGTCGCTGCAGGACCTCGTGGCGCTCGACGAGAAGCAGTCGCGACCGCACGAAATCGCCCGAAACTTCTGGGACGGCTGGCGAAAATACAACCGCCCCCGGCTGGTCTCGTTCAACGGCCGCGGGTTCGACATGCCGCTCCTCGAACTCTGTGCCTTTCGCTACGGGATTCCGATCCCCGACTGGTTTGCCGAGGATGCCCGAAACTTCGACCAGCCGAGATACCGCTACAACACCGCCGCCCACTTCGATCTCCACGAGTGGCTCACCAACAGCGGCGCGTCACGGTTTGCCGGCGGGCTGTCGTTGGCCGCCAATCTGATCGGCAAGCCGGGCAAGACGGAAGTGGCCGGCCACATGGTGCAGGATCTCTGGGATGCGGGCCGCGCATCCGAAATCCACGACTACTGCCGAGCCGACGTGCTCGACACCTACTTCGTGTTTCTCAGGTCGCGGGTGGTCGCCGGCGACATCGACCTCAAGCGGGAGCACGCCCTCATCGAGCACGCGCGGGCGTGGATCGAGACGAAGGCCGCCGATGCGGCCGGCCTCGCTCGATACCTCGCCGCCTGGGGCGACTGGAAAAGCCCCTTTTGAAGCCAGACGTGACGGCGGGCCGGTTTATTCGCTGATCGGTTCTTTGATCAGTTGCACGAAGTGATGCACCCGCGACGAGGCGATCAGTTCGGCGACCTTCTTCTCGGCAGCCTTCTTGTCGGCATACTCGAAGAGCGCGAGCCGCTTCATGCCCTGATTGAAGACACCCCAATAGGCCTTCATCCGGACCTCCTTGGCGACCTTCTTCCGCGAGGGCTTCTTCTCGCCGGGCTTTTTGGGCTCCTTGACCTTCTTTTCCTTGACGGCCTTTGTCTTCGGGGCCTTCTCCTTGGTGGCTTTTTCCTTGGTGGCCTTGGTCTTGCCACGGGCCTCGGCCGCGTCCACCTGCGCACGCAACTCCTTGCGATTCACGATTTTCCGCGCCATGTCGCCGTCGCCATCCTTCCGTCAGAGGGTGAATCAGGAACGAGAGGCCCGGAGTATAGCGTCTGGGGGCGTCCCCGCATCGTGGGCCGCGCATCGTGGGCCTATACTGCATCGCCATGACCACCATCGCCCCCGTCGTGCCCCCGGCCTCGCCGTTTGCCGCCTATCGCGGCCTCGAGGATTCCCTGCTCGCCGAGCGGATCGAGGCTGTTCGCCACCGAATGGGCTCCCGGCTCGTGATCCTCGGCCACCACTACCAGCAGGACGGCGTGATCGCCCACGCCGACTTCCAGGGGGACAGCCTCCAGCTCTCCCAGTCGGCCGCCAGCCGCGAGGGCTGCGAGGCGATCGCCTTCTGTGGCGTGCACTTCATGGCGGAAACGGCCGACATCGTGGCCAACACGCCGGCGAAGGTGGCCGCCCGCGGCGGGCGGCGGGTGACGGTAGTGCTGCCCGACATGGCAGCCGGCTGCTCGATGGCCGACATGGCCGCGATCGATCAGGTGGAAGATGCCTGGGCCGACCTCGGCACCGTCATCGACACCTCCGACATCACCCCCGTCACCTACATCAACTCAGCCGCGAGCCTCAAGGCCTTCTGCGGCCGGCACGGCGGCATCGTCTGCACGTCGAGCAACGCCCGTGCCGTGCTCGACTGGGCTTTCGCCCGCACGAAGCGGGTGCTCTTCTTCCCCGACCAGCATCTCGGCCGCAACACGGCGCGGGCGATGGGCATCCCGCTCGACGAGATGGCCCTCTGGAATCCGCACGACGCCACGAGAGGTACAGGGCTCGGCGGGAATCCCCGCGAGCAGATCGAGAAGGCCCGCGTGATCCTCAGGCAGGGCCACAGCAGCGTGCACGCGATGTTCAAGCCCGAGCACGTTGCTGCGATGCGGGCGAACCTGCCGGGGGCGAAGGTGCTCGTGCACCCGGAGTGCTCGATGGAGGTAGTGGATAAGGCCGACCTCGTGGGCTCGACGAGCTACATCCTCAAGCAGGTGGAGCAGGCGCCGCCGGGGAGTGTGTGGGCGATCGGCACCGAACTGCATCTCGTGAAGCGGCTGGAACAGAGCCATCCCGAGCAGACGATCCGGTTTCTCTCGCCGGTGGTCTGCATGTGCGCCACGATGTATCGCATCGACCTGGCCCATCTCGCCTGGAGCCTCGAGCACCTCGAGCGGGGTCGGCCGGTGAACGTGATCCGCGTGGACGACGAGACGGCGCACTGGGCCCTCACGGCCCTCCAGCGGATGCTCGCGGTCCGATGACGCCGGCACGTGGGTCGTGGG
>JBPCTA010000465.1:0-2594 GCA_051006595.1 Pirellulales bacterium | reverse complement strand
GTCCTTGAGCAACTGGCTGCGGTTGCGGTCGGAACGTCGGCGTCGATACTTATCGGGGCGTGAATCGATGGCACCCGCAGGTAGGGACACTCGTGACGGTCCAGTATCGACCCATTGCTGAGGAGGCGTTGAAGGTGTTGCCGAAGGGCAACTACTGGGTCGGCGACGACGCGATCACGCAGAGCGCCCCTCGGCATCTGCGACGATTTCGCGTCGATGCATGGATCGAGCCCCATTACGTGCCATGGACCGCGTTCGCCGAGTTCGTGGCGGCCGGCGGGTTTGCCGAGAAGGAACTCTGGCAGACAGCCACCGGCAGGCCTTTTCCGCCCGGATGCATCCCGCTCTCTGTCGATGTCCGGTGCGATGAGGTGCGTGAGGCGACCCTTGCCGGTATGCCTGCCGCCCTGCTCGATTCCGGCACGATCGAGGCTGTGCCCGTGCTCGGCCTGACGTGGTTCGAGGCGTCGGCCGTGTGTCGTTTTTTTGGCGGACGCCTCCCCTATGAGGCCGAGTGGGAGGTGGCTTCGACCCGTCGCCTTCTGCCGTCGCCCAGAAAGTCGTCGGTGCTCTTTCAGGAATGGACCGGTGACGTGTGGAGCAGTCGCTACTGGCGTGCCGACGGTTCGATCCGAGGGAGACCATGGGAAGGGGGCGGCGAAGTCGCCGTGCGGGGGTATGCCACCCACGAGCCCGCGTTCGCCGCGACAGCGCGGCGGGCCGCTGACCCAGCCGTGGGCCTGCCGGCTCGTGCATTCCGGCGGGCGTGGGATCGACTCCCCTCGCATGTCGAGGCTCCACGGTAGGCGTTGTCCAGAAAACGCCGTCCTTGAAGAAGCCCCATAAAAGGGGGTATGTTGGGTCTCGGTAGGTGCCTCGGCTGGAGATGGCGGATGGTGGCCCTCCCGACGGCTGGCATGTTCCCTGGATATTGCGGTAAACGTCATGAGCAAGAGCGTTCGCGGGGCCCTGCAGCATCATCCCGTCGTCTGCCCGCACTGTTGGCACGATTTTCACGACGACGAAGCCTGGTACATCTCGCGGCATCCGGAACTCCGTGGCGACCCGGTGGTGGCCGACCCTGATGCGTTCCGGCGGTTTGGTCCACATGAGGTGACCACCGATCGGTCTGGAATCGTGAAGGATTCTCTCGGCCTCGAGATGGCGGAACGGGCCTGCCCGCGATGCCACCTCCAGATTCCTGTGGAGATGCTCGAGCGGCGGCCTTTCTTCGTCGCCGTGGCGGGAGCACCTTGTTCTGGAAAGACCTATTTCCTGACGTAGATGCTGCACACGCTCGGGCTGCAGATGGCGAGGTCGTTCAAGTTCAACTTCTCGTACTGCGACAGCCACGACGTGCGGGCGTTCAAGGACTACGACAAGCAGCTGTTCCAGGGGTCGGCGAATGTGGAAACGAACCTCCCGAAGACGACGCATGATACCAACACGAATATCGTAGCGCTCGACGGGATGCGGCAGGTGATTCTTCCCAAGCCCTTCATGTTTCGGCTGGTGCCCACCCAGGACCATCCAGGAGTGGCAGCAGGGAAGCGTGTCACTGATGCGAACTTCGTGTTTTACGACAACGCGGGGGAGTCGTTCGATCCGGACAAAGGACTGCATCGCCAGGCGGAACTCCGGACCACGCAGCATCTGAAGCAGTCGTCGGCCCTGATGTTTGTGTATGACCTCCTCCAGGACGGCCATGTCAGGGATCGCCTCGCGGGGTCGCAGGATCCGCAGGTGACGGATAAACCGAAAGACTGCGCTCAGGAGGCGATGCTGGAGAACCTTATCGATCAAATCCGTTCGTTTCGCGGGCTATCGCCGCGGGATCGGATCGATCTTCCGCTGGCCGTCTGCGTGCAGAAGTTTGACGCCTGGCGGTCGCTCCTGCCCGCGTGGGCCGCGATCGACGACAGTTCGATCGAGTTCCTCGCCCAGCACGGCATCGCGGCGCTTCACCTGAGCGAGATCAGTCGCAACTCGTTGGTGATCAGGCAGCTGCTCGAGGACGTCGCGCCGAGGTTTGTGTCGCTGGCAGAGTCAAACTTCAGCATCGTGCGGTATTTTCCGGTGAGTGCCCTGGGAACCAGCCCGAAGGTAGCAACCACAGGCGACCTGCCGCTCGTTGTGCGACGCGGCGACATCCACCCGATCCGCGTCACCGACCCGCTGCTCTGGTTTCTGACGCGCTGGAAGATCATCTCCTCGGCGGTTTCGCGAAACGAGGTGAGCACGCAGGCGAAGGTGGTCGCGACGAATCCAGATCGGCTGACCGTGCAGTTTCCAAGATCGCAGGTCCGCATGGCCCTCGACTGGGAGTATGCCGGAACCATTGCGGTCGATCCCGCCGACGGCACGCCGGTATGCATTCCGAAGGTGGCACGGCCGGAGGCCAAGCCACCGGAAGTTCCGGCAACGCAGACCGTCGCGGGCCCTGCGCCACCGCCGCGGAAGCAGGGTCTCTCGCTCGACACCCCAGAGGTTCGGAAGAAGAAGGGCGGGCTCTGGAATGGCTGAGACCCCGGCCGGTCGGATCATGGTTCACGAGCTGGTATACGGGTCGGCAGCGAAACTGCTGGCTCCAGGGG
>JBPCTA010000464.1:0-4060 GCA_051006595.1 Pirellulales bacterium | reverse complement strand
GGCGATTTCGATCGAGTGCTTCACACCCAGGTCGAGCTCGAACCGCAGCCGCGGCGTGTATCGTGTTTCAATCCGGTCGGCGATCCGCGACTGAAGAAATCCCGCCGAACGAGCCAGCCCCTGGAGAGCAAGCTTCTCTTTGGCGGGTCCACCCATGATGGAGACATGCACCGTCGCCGACCGCATGTCGGGGGCCATTTCCACCCGCGTCACCGTAACGTCGCGGACCCGCGGGTCACGGACCTCGGTGAGGATGGCCATGCTGACCACCTCGCGAACCGCTTCGGCCGCCTTCAGGAGTCGTCGTGTGCTCACGAGAGCGTCCGCGCGAATTCCTCGACGCGATAGCACTCGAGGATGTCGCCCTCCTTGACGTCGTTGAAGCCCGCCAGCTTGATGCCGCATTCGAGGCCGTCACGCACCTCGCGGGCATCATCCTTCTCCCGACGCAGCGTCTCGATGCCGTAGTCGCCGATCACTCGGCTGTCGCGGATCACCCGCAGACGGCCATTGCGGGCGATGATCCCGGCGATCACGCGGCAGCCCGCGATCACTCCCAGGCGGCTGATCGAGAACGTCCGCTGCACGATCGCGCGTCCGAGGTCGGTCTCCCGCTTCTCGGGAGCGAGCATTCCCTCGAGTGCCTTCTTCAGGTCGTCGGTGACCTGGTAGATGATTTCGTAGCGACGAATCTGAACGCCTCTGTCGTCGGCCAGCGACCGCGCCCGCTCATCGGGCACCACGTTGAAGCCGATGATCACGGCATCGGACGCATCGGCGAGCTGCACGTCGGCTTCCGTGATGCCGCCGACGGTCGATTGCAGCACCCGGACCTTGACCTCCGGATGATCGAGCTTCTGCAGCTCCTTGAGAATCGCCTCGATTGAGCCGCGGACATCGGCCCGCAGAATGAGGTTGAGTGTGGGAGCCTTCTCGGTGCCCAGCCGGTCGGCCAAGGTCTCGAGGGTCACGTGCACCGGCGCACTCACGAGATGGCTCTGGCGGCGGATGTCGTTTCGCTTGATGGCCACCTCGCGGGCCTTGGCGATCGATTCGACCTCCTGGAAGCGGTCGCCGGCACCAGGGGGCACGTCGAGGCCGGTCACGAACACAGGGCGGGCGGGGCCGGCCACCGTGACCTTGCGACGCGTGAGCGTGTCGAACATCGACTTCACGTGGCCGCTCGCTTCACCGCAGACGAGCGCGTCGCCCACGTTGAGCGTGCCCTTTTGGACGAGCAGGCAGGCCACGACACCGCGGCCTTCGTGGATCGAGGCGTCGAGGCAGACGCCAGCCGCAGCCCGCTCGGGGTTGGCTCGCAGATCGTGCAGTTCGGCGATCGTGAGCAGCGTGTCGAGCAGGCCGTCGACACCCTCGCCGGTGAGGGCGCTTGTCTTCACCACTTCCGTCTCGCCACCCCACTCCGTGGGCAGGAGTTCGGCGGCGGCCAGTTGCTGGTAGACCCGCTGCACGTCGGCCCCGGGAAGGTCGATCTTGTTGATGCAGGCCACGATCGGCACGCCCGCCGCCTTGGCATGGCTGATCGCCTCTTCCGTCTGCGGCATCACGCCGTCGTCGGCGGCCACGACGATCACGGCGCAGTCGGTGACGTTGGCTCCGCGGGCCCGCATCTGGGTGAAGGCCTCGTGGCCAGGCGTGTCGACGAAGGTGATCGTCTTGTCGTTGCGGTTGACCGTGTAAGCCCGGATGTGCTGGGTGATACCACCGCTCTCGCGGGCCGCCACGTCGATGCCGAGGATCTTGTCGAGGAGCGATGTCTTGCCGTGATCGACGTGGCCGAGGAACGTGACCACGGGCGCCCGGGGCAGCCGGAGCGAGGGATCCTCGTCCACCGCGTCGAAGCCGGCGAGCAGATCCTTCTCGAGATCTTCGGCCGTTTTGAGATCGAGCTGCACGCCCAGTTCGGCGGCAAGCAGTTCGACCGTGTCACGGTCGAGAACGGTCGCCATGCTCGGCATGGATTCCATGCCGAAGCTGAGAAGCTTCTTGAGCACCTCGCTGGCCGACAGGCCGATCGCCTCCGAGAAGGCGCGGACGTTGCACGGTACCTGGATCGAGGCATTGGTCTTGCGGGGCGCGGCCGTCGAGACTCCGGAACCCTTGCGGGGCCGACCACCTCGCCGCCGTCGGCTGCCGTAGTCGTCATCGCCGCCGCTGCGGCCGTCTGTTCGCCTGCGGTTGAGTTGCCGCTGGTCACGACCGGCGAGCGAATCATCGCCCTGGCCGGTCTTGCTCGGCGTGCGACGCGGACGGACCCCCGGCTGCATCGGAGGCGGCACGGCCACGGGGCCCCCGGCGCCCCCACGAAGCAGCCCGCCGGTGCGTTGCCGCTGGGCTTCGCCCGCCCGCTGCTGTTCGTGCTTCCGCATGTGGTCGGCCAGCGGCTTTGCACCGCCGGCTTTGGCACTGCGGATGGCGTCGAGCGGCAGTTTGACGTCGGGCTTTTGGGCCACGGGCTCCTGGGAAGCCGGCCGCGGCGTGATGGGCGGTCGGCCAGACGCCGGCATCGGCGCCAGCTTGAACGCGGGACGTGGCACCGGCTTGGCGCCATCGCCACCGGGCCTGACCGAAGGCCGCGGCTTCATCTCCGCGGCGGCAGGCTTCGCGGCGGCAGGCTTCGCGGCGGCAGGCTTTGATGGCGGCAACTCAGCCGGCTTCCCCTTGCCGCTGACACCGGCAGGGGCGATGTAATCTTCGCGCTTGAGCGTGGTCGGAGCAGCCGGTGCGGCCGGCGCGGGACGAACGGGGCCAGGAGGCACCGGCTTTCCCGGGGCCG
Source organism: Pirellulales bacterium (assembly GCA_051006595.1). Lineage (GTDB taxonomy): Bacteria > Planctomycetota > Planctomycetia > Pirellulales > UBA1268 > QWPN01. The sequence continues at coordinate 1,263 of JBPCTA010000464.1, read as the reverse complement.
GTGGAGCAGGCCGCTCAGGCGGCCGTGACTTGCTGGCGATGAACTCTTTGAGCTTCGCGACCTCTTCGTCGGTCATGCTCGCCAACGCCGAACCCTTGTCCTGGATGCCGGCGCGCGTGCACAGTTCGACGTGCTCCTTGCTGTCGATCTTCAGGTCTTTTGCCAGCGTATAGATTCGGACAGCCACTCGAACCTCTCTCGAAACGCCTCTCGCCAATCCCAGAAACGATCCTAGAACCTGCGAACCCGGTCTTCATACACACGATTCCAACCATCACGACTCGGGCGAGGATTCAGGTGCCGCCTCGGCAAGTCCCGACTCCACCACCTCGGCTCCACCGGAGGCCACTGCTTCCGCTGCCAGAGCCTCGGCTGCCAGCGCATCGGCGGCATCGGCGTCGGCCGTCGCCTTGGCGATCCGATCCGTCTCTCGCTGTTTCCGACGCTCATCCGCGGCAGCCACTTCCGCCATCGCGGCACGACTCTCCGCCTCAGCAACGATCGCGTCCACGGCCTCGGCGGTCAAGCCGCCCATTTCCATGAGATCGTCAGGCTCGATCACCGACAGGTCGTCGTACGAGAGGAATCCCTCTCCCACGAGCCTTTCGGCGACCGATTCGTCGAGCCCCTCGATGGAGGAGAAGCCCGTGATGGCCCGCTCGATCTGCTGATCCAGTTCTTCGCGGGTCATGATCTCGATGTCCCAGCCGCAGAGTTTGCTCGCCAGCCGCACGTTTTGACCCCGGCGGCCGATGGCGAGCGAGAGCTGGTCTTCGCGAACGAGAACGATTCCCCGACCGAGCATCTGGCAGAGGATCACCTCGTCGACCTCTGCCGGCTGCAAGGCATTGGGAACCAGCACCTGCAGGTCGTCATTCCAGCGGACGATGTCGATTCGTTCGCCGCCGAGTTCCTCGACGATGTTCTTGATGCGATTGCCGCGGACACCGACGCAGGCGCCGACGCAGTCGATGCGGTTATCGGAGCTGATCACGGCCACCTTGCTGCGATAGCCGGGTTCACGCGAAATCGCTCGAATCTCGATCACGCCGTCGGCACTCTCGGGAATCTCCTGCTCGAAGAGCCGCTGGACGAGTTGGGGACGGATTCGGGAGAGGATGATCTTGACCCGGCTGCCGACCTTGCGGACCTCGAAGATCGTGGCCCTGACCCGTTCGTTGGGATGGTACGACTCGCCCGGGATCTGCTCGCTCCTGGGCAGGATCGCCTCCTGAGCGCCGAGCGTGACGGTGGCGTTGGAGC
>JBPCTA010000463.1:0-7552 GCA_051006595.1 Pirellulales bacterium | reverse complement strand
AGTCGATCTTGATCACGTCGAACCTCCGGCTGGTCGTTTCGATCGCGAAGAAGTTCGTCGATCCCTCCTGGACGTTCGACGAACTGGTGAGCGAGGGCAACGTGGCTCTGATGCGATCAGTGGAGAAGTTTAACTTCGCCCTCGGCAATCGCTTCAGCACGTATGCAACCTACGCGATCCAGCGGCACTTCTTTCGCCTCTCGCATCGCGGCCGTCAGTTCCGCAAGCGGTTTGTGAACGATGACGATTCGCTACGGGATCGGGCCGAGAAGGATCCTTCCTGCGAGTATCGGTCAGCCGAGCAGATCGCCATCCTCAAAGAGCTTTTTCAGCAGTTTCTGGGCGAGCTCGAACCACGCGAGCGGCGGATCGTGGTCGCTCGGTTTGGCTTCGACGGCAAGCCGCCGCGAACGTTCCGCGAGCTGGGCGGCCAGATGGGCGTGTGCAAGGAGCGGATCAGGCAGATTCAAGGCCGGGCAATGGACCGGCTCCGATCAATGGCGGCAGAGGCGAAACTCGAGCAAACGGTCGGCGACTGGCTGTGAAGTTGCCCTCGCCCCTCCCGTTCACGAGGCGACCGCCGTCGTCAACCCGAGGCAGACCATGTCGCAACGTGTGTTGATAATCGGTGCAACCGGCGGCATCGGTGCCGCCTTGGCGCATCAACTCGTCGGCGGTGGTAGTCGCGTTTTTCTGGCCGCTCGCGATCCAACACGGCTCGAGAGCCTCAGTTCGCTCCTCGGCATGCCGCACCAGGCAGTCGATGCTTCCGATCCCGACGCCCTCGACGCGTGCGGGGATGCCGCAGCCGCGGCGCTCGGCGGCCTCGACGGCATCGTGAACTGTTCCGGCTCGCTGCTGCTCAAGCCGGCACACCTCACCACCACTGCTGAATGGCAGGCCACGCTCGCGGCGAATCTGACGACCGCATTCGCCTGCGTGCGGGCAGCCGGTCGCCTGTTGAAGTCATCCGGCGGGTCTGTCGTGTTGGTGTCGAGCGCCGCGGCACGGGTCGGACTGGCAAATCACGAGGCCATTGCCGCCGCCAAGGCGGGCGTCATCGGCCTCGTGCTGTCTGCCGCGGCAACTTATGCCCGTCAGGGCATTCGCTTCAACGCCGTGGCCCCGGGCCTCGTGAGGACGCCCCTGACACAGGGCCTCGTCGCCAGCGAACTCGCCGAAAAGGCGTCGGTCGCGATGCATCCGCTGGGTCGCCTGGGCGAGCCCGACGATGTGGCCCGGGCGATCGCCTTCCTGCTCGACCCCGCCCAGGGCTGGATCACGGGGCAGGTGCTCGGAGTCGATGGTGGCCTCGCGGACCTCAAGACCCGCGGCTGAAAAGATCCCGCAACGGCAACTCGTCCGTGGCCGCTTGGCGGAAACCGGGCGGCTTTGAAGCCGGCTTTCGGCCCGCGGCCAGCCTTGCGGCAGCCGGAGCCCGTCCCTATCCTCCCGCCCCTGCCCCGCTCGCGGCGGCAGCCCCTGGGAGGACCGTCGATGTCGATCATGCTCACGGATCTCGCTGCCCGAATCGGCGGCACGCTCGTCGGGCAAGGCCCGGCACTGCCTCTCACCTCTGCCGCGACGCTCGAGACTGCGACGGAGCACGACATCACGCTCGTCGATGCCGCCGACAAGCTCCACCTCCTCGACAAGAGCCGGGCCGCAGCGGCCATCGTGCCGACCGGCACCGGAATCCGCGACCGGCCCACGATCGAAGTGGCCGACGTTCATGCCGCGTTCACGGCAGCGATCCTGCTCTTTCGTCCGGTCCGGCCAGGGATCCGCACGGGCATCAGCCCGCAGGCCGCGGTCGATCCGTCCGCGCGGATTGCCGGAGACGTCGACATCCATCCGTTTGCGACCGTCGGCGCCGACGTTGAGATCGCCGCCGGAGCCACGATCCACGCTGGTGTTCGCCTGCTGGCCGGCTGCCGGATCGGTCCCGGCAGCGTGATCTATCCCAACGCGGTCCTCTATGAGAATACGGTCGTGGGAGGGCGGTGCATCATCCATGCCGGCAGCGTGCTCGGAGCCCATGGCTTCGGCTACAAGGCCGGCCCGGAGGGCTACACCATCTCCGCCCAGCTCGGCTGGGTCGAACTCGCCGACGATGTCGAGATCGGCGCGGGCACCACGATCGATCGCGGCACCTACGGGCCCACGGTGATCGGGGCGGGCACGAAGATCGACAACCTCGTGATGATCGCCCACAACGTGCGGCTCGGACGGCACAACATGATCTGCTCGCAGGTGGGCGTGGCTGGCAGCACGACGACAGGCGACTGGGTGATCATGGCCGGTCAGGTCGGCGTTCGCGACCATGTCCACATCGGCGACAAGGCCGTGCTCTGCGCGAGGTCGGGCGTGTCGAACGACATCGAGCCGGGCAAGGTCGTGCTCGGGGAGCCGGCCATCGACCTCCGCGACCGCAAGCTTCAGCTCGCGACGATGAGCAAGCTCCCGGACATGCGTCGTGATCTCAAGCACCTCATCGCCCGCGTCGAGTCCCTCGAGGCCGGCGGCCGCCCGGCCGCCGACGCCGCCTGAACACCGTACCGCCATCCCATGACTGCATCGCGCGACGGGCGACACGCACGGCACGACCAAACGCTCCGCGGGGAGACGATCGGCATCCTCGCGGGCTGGGGCCGCTTTCCTGCCGCCGTGGCCGAGGCCATCCGCCGCGGCGGCGGCCGCACTGCCATCCTCTCGATTCGAGACCACGCCGACGTGGCCCTCGAGCCGCTCGCCGATGTCCATGGGCATGTGGGGGTGGCCGAGATCGGCGCGGCCGTGGAGTTCTTTCGGCGGCACGGCGTCCGCCGGGCGACGATGGCCGGCAAGATCCACAAGGCAAAAATCTTCGCCAAGGGCGCCTGGCGGCGGCACCTCCCCGACTGGACGGGACTGACAACGTTTTGGCCTCATTTCATCAGCCGCCGCCGCGACAATCGCGACGACTCCCTGCTCGGCGCGATTGCCGAGACGTTCAACGCCGCGGGTGTGGCGATCTGCCCGGCCATCGATTTCGCACCGGAACTCCTGGCTACTGCTGGGGTGCTGTCTGGCCATCGGCTCACCAGACGACAGCGTGACGATGTGGCATTTGGCTGGCGGCTGGCCAAGGAACTCGGCCGGCTCGACATCGGCCAGACGGTCGTGGTGAAAGATCTGGCACCCCTGGCCCTGGAGGCGATCGAGGGCACCGATGAGTGCATCCGCCGGGCCGGCCACCTCTGTGCCTCGGGCGGAATGACCGTCATCAAAGTCGCGAAGCCCCAGCAGGACCTGCGGTTCGACATGCCGACGATCGGCGTCGGGACGCTCGAGTCGCTCGCCGCGGCCGGCGCGACCGTGCTGGCCATCGAGGCCGGCCGGACGATCCTCGTGGATGCACGAGCCTTGGAAAACACCGCCGCCCGGCATGGGATCACGATCGTCAGTTGTCACGACCTCGCCGGCATGCCCGCGCTGGATGAAATCGCCGCTGCCTGACGCCACGGCGATTCTTCCGCCAGCATGCGGCCCTCGCGTGTGCGCCGCTCTATACTGAGGGCCCCATGACGATCCACTCGCCCATCCGTGCTCCTTCCCTCCGCTGGAGTCTGGCAATCCTCGTGTTTCTCGGCGCGGCTGGCGACGTCCTGCCGCAGGAGGCACCTGCCGCGCCGGCGTCAGCCGGTCTGAGCCACGCTGGCCTGGGTCCCGCTGGTCTGGGTCCCGCTGGTCTGGGCCACGTCGGCCGGCCTCTGCCGATCGATTTCGCCATCGATCGGTCGGTTACGATTCCCCCCGCCGCGACTCATCATTACGGCCGTGAGATCGCGCAGACGATGCACTTCACCGGCGCGCCATGGCTCGTCCGCCAGAGCCGCCAGCGCGAGGAAGACTGCCGCATGCTGCTCGATGCGCTCGATGTGCGGCCCGGCCAGAAGGTCTGCGACATGGGCTGCGGCAACGGATTTTACACGCTCGAACTCGCCCGGATGGTCGGAGAAGAGGGGCTCGTCTATGCCGTGGACATCCAGCCCGAGATGCTGCGGATGCTCGCGGAGCGGGCGGGCTACGAAGGCCTCACGAACATCCGGCCAGTGCTCGGCACGCCGATCGATCCCCGGCTGCCGGCCGGGGATATCGATCTCTGTCTGTGCGTCGATGTGTACCACGAGTTCTCACACCCAGGGCCGATGCTGGACCGCATTCGCGAGAGCCTCGCCGAGTCGGGTCGCATTGCCCTTGTCGAGTTTCGCGGCGAGGATCCGGCCGTGCCCATCAAGCCGCTGCACAAGATGACCAAGGCCCAGATTCGGGCGGAACTGGGGCCGGCTGGCTTCGAAGTGGTCCGGGAGTTCGACCGGCTCCCCTGGCAGCACCTGGTTTTCCTCGGAGGAGCCGTCGGGGATTCCGGCCCACCGAAGGCAAAAAACCCCTAAAAAATGGCCTAAACATGCCTCCGGGAGGCGGCTCAAAAATCCTCCGGCCCCCGTGTTGCATTCCGATTCCCGGGCCACGATACTTACGGGGGTGTGAGGAGGGTCAATTCGCCGACCCCCTCCCCGTTCGATCTTCTGAGAAGACTCAACTCGCTCATTTCCATCCGTCCCTCGAGTTTCGCCGCTTCCGAGAATGCGGTTCGCGATCCGCGCGGTGGATCTCTCGATCCGGCGCTCATCGTTGATGCGGGTGGTTCGACCCGGATCGATGGTCCTTCGACGCTCAGCAACTGGGTTCTCGGTTCGAGTGCCGCGATGCGGCGGATCGCCAAGTCGATCGAGCGGGCTGCCGAAGTTGAATGCACCGTGCTCGTGTGCGGGGAAACCGGCACCGGCAAGGAACTCTGGGCCCGCCTGCTGCATCGCAGCGGACCGCGACGCAACAAGGCATTCATTCCGGTCAACTGTGCCGCGCTCACGCCGTCGCTTGCCGAGAGCCAGCTGTTTGGCCATGAGAAGGGCGCCTTCACCGGGGCCAACGGCCGATCGCTCGGTATCTTCCGCGCTGCCGCCGGGGGCGTGGTGTTTCTCGACGAAATCGGCGAGATGCCGATGGAGTTGCAGGCGAAGTTGCTGCGGGTCTTGCAGCAGCGCGAAGTGCTTCCCGTGGGCGCCAACGAACCTGAGTCGATCGACGTGCAGATCGTCGCCGCCACCAACCGGGATCTGGAGAAAGAGGTCGAGAAGGGTAACTTCCGCGAAGACCTCTACTACCGTCTCAACATGATCGAACTCCGCGTGCCCTCGCTGCGGGAGCGGGCCGAAGACATCCCCTCCTACATCGAGTTCTTCTCGCAGCGGTTTGCCGATCGCTATCGGCTGCCGGTGTGGACGCCCTCAGCCGATGCCTTGGCCGAGTTCTGCTCGTTCAACTGGCCTGGGAATGTCCGGCAGTTGGAGCATGTGATCGAACAGGCCTATGTGCTCCAGATGGAGCCGAAGATTCCCGTCAAGCGTGGCGCCGACGCTGTCGGTCGCCCGACGACGGACGAATCTTCGGGCAGGCTGCCTTGCCTCGACCTCGCCAAGCTTCGCGAGCAGGCGATTCGCGAGGCCCTTCAGGCGACCCGTGGCCACAAGGCTCGGGCGGCGAAGTTGCTTGGTGTGCACGCCAACACCATGACCCGCCTGCTGAAGGAAATCGACGCCGGCGTGGACGCCGAGGCCGAGACCGACGGCGACGAATCAGCGGCCTAACCCGCGGCTGGGCTGGCTGCCGGTGCCTGCTGCTCTTCTGGCTTGGTTTCGGCTGCCGGTGTGTGATCCGTTGGCGTCTCGGGTTCCTTTGTTGCCTCTGGCTTGGGCGGCTCAGGCTTCGAAGCCGGTGGCTTCGGTTGCGCGGGCTTCTTCTCGACGGGCCTCGGGCGATCATCGCGGTTGAGGTTGGAATCCCAGCAGCCGGCGGCGTATTTGTCGATCATTCCCACTCGCCGCACCCCGTCGCCATCGACATCGGTGTAGTAGAGATCCTTGGTGAAGCTGCCGCTCTCATCGGCGTCGCTGTATCGGTCCGACTCCGAGGGCCGCGCGTCGGCGTCCATGTCGAGCCAGGGTTCACTCGCCAGGCCAGCCGACCGCTTGGACGCCCTCGAGACCGGCTCGCCGTAGATCACGAGCGAGCGGCCCTCGTGCCAATCGCCAACAAGCGGCGCCGCCGCCCGCAGCACCATGCTGCCGGGGTCGAACAGCATCTGGCTTCCGATCGGCTTCCAGCCGGAGAGCAGCGGGAGCATCGAGAGCGTCACCATGGCTCCGCCGGCCACGGCGATGCCGCCAAGTCCACCCGCCACCGCGCCGCCAATCCGGTCGGCCAGCGACTCCCCGCCTTCTTCTTCATCGTCGCTCTCGTCCTCGTCGCGATGCAGGAACCTCCGCAGCACCGCACAGCCGCCCCACGAGAGGCTCGCAAACACGAGTAGGAGAATCCAGCGCTGGGGCACGATGTCGCCCACCACGAACTGCAGCGCCGTGTGGAGGTAGTCGGCGATGGTCTCGTGCAGCACGATTCCCAGCATGAGGCAGGCGATCCATTCGAGAGCAGCCGTGACGGCCACGCGAAAGCCCCGCTGGAAGCCCAGCCAGGCACACCCGAGAATCGCAGCGATGACGAGGATGTTGTACATGGGGTGGTTCAGCCCGTGACGTGCAGGATTTCATTGACGGTCGTCTCGCCGTGGATCACCTTCGTGAGTCCATCGATCTGCAGCGTGAGCGTGCCATTGAGAACCGCCGCCGCCTTGAGATCGTGGGCCGACGGATCGGCGGTGATCAGGCGGCGGAGTTGATCGTTCATGACCAGCAGCTCGTGGATCGCCACGAGCCCTTGGAAGCCGGTGCCCCCGCACTTCTCGCAGCCCTTCTCTTTGTAGATGTGCTTGACGGCCCCTGGCTTGAGATTGAACTTCCGCAGCAGGGCCTCCGGTGGATCACATGGCACCCGGCATGCGGGGCAGAGCCTGCGGGCCAGTCGCTGGGCCAGCACGGCCGTGACGGCCGTCTGGACGAGCATCGGCTCCAGCCCCATGGTGATCAGCTGGACGACGGCGTCGACCGTGTCCCTGGCCTCGAAGGAGGTCAGTACGAAATGTCCGGTGAGTGCGGCCTGGCAGGCAAGCTCCGCCGTCTTGGTATCGCCCAACGAGTCCACGAGCAGCACGTCGGGATCCTGCCGCAGCACCATCTGGAGCACGCTCGCCACGGCCGCGCCCGAAGCCGTATCGACGTTGATCTGGGTGACGTCTTCGAGCCGACCAGCGATCGGATTTTCGACGGTGGTGATCTTGCGCTTTTTGGCGTCGAGTTCGCGGATCGCCGCATAGAGCGTCGTCGTCCGTCCGGAGCCTTCCGGCCCTGCCACGATCAGCAGGCCGTAGGGCCGGCAGATCGCCTCACGAAACTGTGCGAGGATCTTCGGGCGAAAGCCCAGGGCATCCAGACCGGAGCGGCTCACGCCCTGCGTGGGCCGCTGCAGTCGCAAGGCGAGCCTCTCTCCCCCGGCCGCTGCTGCCGTCGTGACGGCGATCTGATGGCGGACGCCCCGGAGGAGAACGGCAAAC
>JBPCTA010000462.1:0-9077 GCA_051006595.1 Pirellulales bacterium | reverse complement strand
GCCCAGGATGGGCGCAACGAACGTCCGGCGACGGGGCATGGGCAGTCCCGAGCCCCCCGAACGTCCGGCGACGGGGCATGGGCAGCCCCGAGCCGTGCGCAGGGCTGCCCGCGGCCTCACGGCCGGTCGGCTTGTACCGGAACCCGCGGCCTCACGGCGGGGCGGACACGTTCATCGTCGATATCTGAAGCCCATTGCCTCTGCGGCTTGCCCAGCCCACCCAAGGCCCCGCGACTCCGCCTGAGGCGGCCTTTTTCCATCCAGATCGGATGCCTATCTTCGGGCCGTTCATGGCATGACGGATGCGTGTCCGTCGCCGGCGGCGGCCCCATCAGACTCGATTGCCGCGTGGAGTAACGATGGTTTCCTTGGGTGCGGTTCCTCGACGCTGGTATGAACCGCAGCCGTTCTATGCGCTGCGGCGCCGACGACACCTCGCGCAGCTCGTGGCCCGGGGCAAGCGACTGATCTTCATTGCCGGCTGCGCCCGCAGCGGCACCTCGCTGCTCAAGCGGCTGATGGAGTGTTTTCAAGACGCGGTGACGTTTCCGCGTGAGCGGAGCTGCTGGCACTTTCTCGAGATGGCTGATCACGATGCGTCGACGCTCGTGGTCAAACGGACGGCTGAGTGCCATCGCGAGCTGCCGCGGTTGCCCGCGTGCATCGATCTCATCTACTGCGTGCGACATCCCTATGACTGCCTGACGAGCACCCACCCCGAGACCGCAGCTCAGCGGCCGTTCCACGTCACGCGGCAACGCTGGCTCGACGAAGACGATGCCTGGCTCAGGCTTGGCCGCTGCCAGCCCTCCCGTCAGACCGCAATCGTGCGATATGAAGACCTCGTGAGCCGCCCGGACGACGTGCAAGAGTCACTCGCCAACGCCCTCCGATTGCCGATTGGGCTGGCCTTCAGCCGGAATGCCGCGGGCATCGAGATTCATCCCGGTTCGCTCGAGAAGTGGCGGCATCATCCCGCGATGCGAGCTTCGATCGCGGGCTTCGACACCGCATGGCGAGGGCGGATCGAGGCCTTCTGCCATCGCCACGGCTACGGCCCTCTCCCGTCGATGGATGCCGGGCATGCGCCCGCTGGAGCCGCCTCCGCATGAGCGAGCGACCTGCGATCTCGATCATTACGCCGACCCGCAACCGCCGCGGTGTGCTCGAGCGGGCGGTGGCGAGCGTCCGCGGCCAGACCGTCGGCGAGTACGAGCACATCGTCGTCGATGATGCATCGACCGACGGATCGGCGGAGTATTGCCTTGGGCTGGGCGACTCGCGGCTGCGGGTGCACCGGTTCGACGTCCGCCAGGGCGCCAACGAGGCCCGCAACCGGGGCATCGCCATGGCACGGGCTCCGATCGTGACCTTTCTCGACTCCGATGACGAGTTTCTGCCACGCCGTCTCGAACACACGCTCGGCATCCTCGCCGCCGATCCGGATGTGGATCTCCTCCTGAGCTCTTTTCGCGTGGAGCGGAGGGGCGACACCGCCGTGAGCGTCAACCGCGACGCCCGTCTCGACGGTCCGGAACTCGAGTCGCTGCTCATGTGGCATGCCCTGTACCTCGGCGGCACGAGCATCACCCTGCGACGAAGCACGGCGATCAACTGTGGCGGATATGCTCCCACGCTCGCGCGGATGCAGGATCGCGAACTGCTCCTCAATCTTGCCAAACGGCACCGCCCCCTCGGGTCCAGCGACTGGGCTCGTGTCAGCGACACGGTTGACTGGACGAAGCACGAATCGGACGACTCGATCTCTCGTCCCATCGCGGGCTATGTGACGGCGCTCGGCGACCTCATGAACGTGCATCCCGACCTGCTGGAACGGCATCGACTAGCGGTGCAGTATCACGTGGCACGGCACCTCAAGGATCAACTCCGAGCCGGCCGTGTCTGGTTGGCAGGCCGGGTGTTCGCCGAAAACCGCCAGGTGCCGGCGTTTCGATTTTCGCTCCCGGCACTCGCGGCAGCCTATCGGGATGGCCGTATCATCCGCCGCCGCATGCTTCGCATCGGCATGGCAGGCACCGAGCCGCTGGGCATGCGGCCCACCGACATCCTTCCCATGCCGCAGCCGCTCGAAACGCCCCAGGGTCATCGCCTGCCGGCCCGGCGGGCGATGTGACCTGAGACCATTCACGCCCTCATCTGGAGAACCCCGCATGACCTCGACGACCTCCCTCGCCACAACCTCTCCGGCACCAGATTGCCTGGCGACGATCGTGATCGAGTGGGAAAATATTCAGCTCGCAGAGGCTGACCGCTGCTCGACGATGCTGGCGGAGATCATGCGGCAGATCGACGCCTTGCCCGAGACCGTTGCCGGCGGCACAGGTGAGATCGAGATGCTCGTGGCCTTTGACGACCAGAAGATCGCCGCGGAGGAGATCCGCGACTTCTTTGGCCGGGCGGTGGCCGAGCGGGCCCGTCGCTGCACGGTGCGCTTTCTCGCAGGATCGGGCCATGGCTACTACGATCAGAAGAATCTTGGCGCCGCCCAGGCCCGCGGACGGTTTGTCGTGTTTCTCGACAGCGACGTCATTCCCGAACACGGCTGGCTCGAACGACTGCTCGGGTCGTTCGCCGATCCGGCGGTCGACGTCGTCTGCGGGAACTGTTTCCTCGACACCGGGGACCTCGTTTCCAAGACGCTCGCCCTGGCCTGGTTCTTCCCACTCCGCGACGACCGTCAGGCCCTGGTGCCCACCGACTGGTTCTTCGCCAACAATGTCGCCTTCCGCCGCGAGGTGGCCCGCGCGAATCCGTTCGTGCCCCTCGAAGGTGCGACCCGCGGGGCCTGCAGGCTGCTCGGCAGGCGGATGGCGGCCGCGGGGATCGGCCTGTTCGTCAATACGGCCGCCCGTGTGAGCCATCCGGCGCCCAACGGCCTGCGGCATCTCGTGATGCGCGGCCTCGCCCAAGGCCGCGACAATCTGCTCTTCGACCGCGTACTCGGCGGCGGGCGGCTCAGGGCGTCGATCAAGCGAGCCTGGGGGCTGCAAGCCCGTGCCTGGAAGCGAATCGTGCGGGAGCGGCATCAGGTGGGCCTGTCGCTGACGGCGGTCCCTGCGGCGCTCGGCCTCGCGACGGTCTACTACGCCTGCTACGCCACCGGCGACGCCGCCGCCCGGCTCGCACCGGCGTGGACCGCCCGACACGTGCGTCTCGAGGCCTGACGCGGATCGCCTGGGCTCTTGAGGCCGGTCGGCTTTGACGAGACCTACGGCTCACTCCGATGAAATCGCCTCGAGGAGATCGAGCCGCACGGCACGCCGCGCAGGAAACCAGGCCGCCAGCGCCGTCACGGCGATCGCCGCGAGCAGATTGGCGGCGATGAGCCCCGGACGGATATGCATGCGAAGCGGGTGACCGAGCAGCGGCTGGCTCGCAAACTGGATGAAGAGCGCAATCGTGAGGCCGGCCACGACGCCCACGATTCCCCCGGCGATGCCCAGCAGGATGCTCTGGAGCACCACCATTCGCACCACCTGCCCGCGACGCATGCCCACCGCTCGAAGCAGCCCGAGTGATCGCTTCTGCTCCAGCACGCTCATCGTCACGGTGTTGGCCACACCGAGGCTGCCGACGACGAAGCCGAGCCCGAGGATCGCCCAGAGCGAGCCCACGACTCCGGCCACGATCGTGTCGATCGTGCGTCGCAGCTCACCAAAGGATCGCAGCAGCATCGAGTGATTCTTGGCGATGGCGGTGAGCGGCGCCTGCAGGCTCTCGGCCTTTCCTGCCGCGGCCGTCACGAGCACGACATCGGCCGTCTCCATGCCGAGGAGCCGCCGCGCAGCGTCCCGCCGCAAAACCAACGAAGCGCCCCCCGAGGTGTAATCGACGACCAACGCCGCCACCGTGACCGGCGTTGCACGACCAAAGACTTCGACCACGATCTCGTCGCCGGGCTTCACGCCGATCCGCTGGGCGAGCACCGTGCCCGCAACGGCCTCGCCTCGCGCGAGTGCCTCCCGCACCTGATCCGAAGTCGCGTTTACGGGCTCGAGGGGCAGCGGACGATCCTCGGGCATGTCGCGGGCGATCACCACGCACACGCTGCCCGCCACGCGGCCGGTGGCCACGCCGATCCCCTCGATCTCTGCCACGCCGTCGACCGCCCGGACCTCGGCCTCCATGTTCCGCGAATCCGCGGCCCGCTCTTCACGGGCCACCGAGAGGGCTCCTGCCTGCGTGAGCACCCAGTCGGCCCGGAGCATCTTGCCGTACCAGCCGAGCACGTCGTCAACGCTGTCACGGATGGCATGCCCGAGTCCGATGCCGTTGCTGACGGCGACCACGAGCACGCCGGCCGTGAGGGCGGTACGAATCGGCTGTCGCACGATCTGCTCGACGGCGAGCGTGCCCTCCACCCGCCAGCGGTCGGGAATGAAGCGGCCGAGAAACCGCACCAACGGAATCAGCAGAAAGGGCGTGAGGGCGACGAATGCGAGCAAGAGCGCGATGCCGGAAACGACCGAGGCCCGCGGCGGCCAGGCGCCGACATACATCATCGCTTCCGAAACGGCGGCCACGACGGTGAGCACCGCCGCCGCCACCAGAAGCTTTCGCGACGCCGAACCGGGGGGGGACGGCGGCGCCGCCGAGACGCCCTCGAGGAGATCGATGGAAGCCGCCTCTCGGGCGGGCCACCAGGCGGCGGCAACGGCCACGAGCACCCCCATCAGCACGGCGCCGGGCACGAGCCACGGATGCCACGCCAGCGCCGCGGCCGGCGTCTGGAGCGCCCGCGAGATCCCGGAGGAGATGGGCCCGGCCGCCGCGAGTCCCACCGCCGCTCCAACCGCCGCCCCAAGGCCGCCGAGCACCGCCGCCTCGATCGTGATCAGTCGCCTCACCTGGGCCCCCGTGCCGCCGAGCAACCGCAACAACGACAGGCCACGGCGGCGTTCCGCGACGTTCATGAGCATGGCGTTGCCGACGATGAACCAGGCCATCGCGGAGGTCAGCGCGGTGACGAAGTCGAGGCCGAGGTTGGCCGAATGCAGCACGTCCTCGGCCATGCTGGCCCGCCCCACCGGAATGTCGGCTGCCAGCGACTGCGGCAGCCGCTGCGAAACAACGGCGAGGGTCCGCGGCCGGTCGGCGTCTGCATTCAGTGCGATGCGAACCCGATCCACCTCCGCGGTGGAGAGCGACATCGACTCGAGCACCTGGATATCGACCACCGCCGTCGCTCCCTCGGCGAACCAGCGGAGCGACTCGCTCGTCGCCAGTCCGGTGATCCGCATCCGCGCCACCCGGCGACGGGCGAAGAAGAGCACCTCATCGCCCACTCCCACGCCGAGTCCTTGGGCAAGCGTCGCGTCGAGGACCACCTCGTCGCTCTCGCGGCACGGTTCGCCCGACTGGAGCGTGAGCAATCCGGCGGCCGCGAGAGCCGCGGCATCGACGCCCACGGCGACTTCGCGGAGCCGGTTGTCGCCGACCCGCAGCAGCGTTGGCCGGTAGAACAGGGGCACGACGGCGCGAACGCCCGGCACGTCGACGAGCCGGGGTACCTGCGTGGCGTCGAACCGTCCGCCGTTCCGCGCGGTGACGTCGATCGAAGGCACGCCGGCAACGGTCTCGGTGAGCCGGCGATACCCGGCCCGCGACGCGTCGGCCGCCGCCCAGGTCGCCACGACGGCCCCGACGGCGACGGCCACACTGGCAGCCGCCGCCAGCGCGCGGCCCGGCCGGTTTCGCCACTGCCGCAGGAGCAGGGTGCGAAACCTCATCGGGAGGCGACTCCCGCCGCGGTGTCGGACTCGATCAGGCCGTCCCGCATCCGCACCACGCGTGTCGCGGCGGCTGCAACTGCCGCGTCGTGCGTGACGAGAATCACTGTCTGCCGATGATCGGCGACCAGCCGCTGCAGGAGTTCCACCACCCGGCCGGAGTTGGTGGAATCGAGAGCACCAGTCGGCTCGTCGGCGAGCACGAGCGCCGGCCCCGTGACCAAGGCCCGTGCGATTGCCCCCCGCTGCTGCTCGCCACCAGAGAGGGCATCGGGGCGATGGGCCGCGCGATGCGCCATGCCGACCTTTTCGAGCGACTCCCGCGCGGCGGCCTCTGCCGGAGCCGGCCCCACGCCGTCGAGCACGAGGGGCAGGGCGACGTTCTCCGCGAGCGTGAGCTCCGGAAGCAGGTTGTACCGCTGGAAGACGAACCCGATGCGCCGCCGCCGCACCGCCGCCAGACCGTCGTCATCGAGCGTCGCCAGATCCACGCCCTCGAGGAGCATCCGGCCCGACGTAGGCCTGGTGATCCCGCCGATCATGTGGAGGAGCGTGCTCTTGCCCGACCCCGACGCCCCGGTGATGGCCACGAACTCCGCGGCCTCGACGAGCAGGTCAACGCCCCGGACCGCCGGGACGGCAGCGGCGGCATCCGCGCCGGCAAACGTCTTCTCGAGATGCTGCGTACGGACGATCGACACGGGTGGACTCTGGCGGGTGCGAAGAAAGAGAACGTGCGCGGGAGGCACATTCTATCCGACGACAGCCGATCGTCGCGAACCAGCGGGTGGTACGGCAGCTCGCCGTCAGTTGACGATGCCGAGGGGCAGCGAGGCCCTCGCGGTCGTGCCGGCGAGCGTGTCGACGACGGCGACGTCGATGCGGCAGTCGCCAGCCTGCACCGATTCCGGAATCCGGATCACATACCGGGCGAAGTAGTCGTGCCGCTTGCCGCGGCAGGTCTCGGCGATCGGCTCGAAGCTCCAGTCGTGGAGGGTTCGCCCGTCGCGATCGACGAGGGTGAGCGTGGTGTCGATGCAGGTGGTGTGGCCTGCCGGCGATTCACCCGCCGAGAGGTTGTCGAGTTCGAAGTAGACGATCAGCTCCTGCCCGGGCCGAAACCGGCTCTCCGCAAAGCGATCGACCACGCCCCAGGCCTGCACCCGTGACGCGAAGCAGGCATTCCGCACGGCGAGCGACGGAATCGGTGCGACGGTCACAACCGTCTCAGAAGCGCTCGGCACGAGCGGTGCCCCCGACTCGACGATAAACGGCATCGGCTCCGGAGCCGCGGGAGCCGGGGTGACGGCAGCGGCGGGCTCCGCAGGCGGCATGGCGTGCGTGGCGGTTCCGTCGAGATCGGCCTTGGCCACGACATGGGACGCGGGCCGGACCGTGGCTGACGCCCGCTCGACGACCGCCTCGGCTGCCGCTCGTGACGAGTCGCCACTCGCCTCGAGCGAGGTCGCAAACGCCTCGATGACGACCGGCCAGTCTTCTTGCTGAGTGCGTTGCAGCGTTTCCATGAGCGTGGCCTGCGTCGCCTCGTCGAGGTCTCCGAGTTTGGACAGACGCTGCACCGCTTCATCGATGGCCGCAGCACGCCGCTCCTCGTCGATCTCGCTGGTCTCGTCGGAGGCGAGGCCGTCGCTGGCCGTGTCATCGGCGACGGCCGACTGCATGTCGTCAGTGTCGCCCGGAGAAGTCGACTCGGCCTCGGCAGCGTGGTCCGCAGACTCCCAGAAGGTGTCGCGAAGGTAGGCCGTGCTGATGGCCGATGTGCAGCCGGCCGTCGAACAGACGAGAAGGACCGCACAGGCCGGCCAGAAGCCGGAAATCGACCGAACGATGCCGTTCATGAATACGATGCTCGACGGGCGTCGGGGCCACGGCCACCCGGTGTCTGACACCACGGGCGAAAACAGGAACCGAGAGGGCCGGGACCGAGGAATCAAAGAACCACTGCAGACGGGAGGGAAGGTAGGGATCGCCCTCCGGCCGGAGCAAGGGCAACCACCGCCGCGGTCGTTGCCCCGCAAAAGCTGCCCGAAACCGCTCAAAACCCCGATTGTTTGCTAGACTCCGCCGCCGCCCCGACTCGACCGCGCCACCCTCCTGGGGCATGTCGATCGCGGCCCCACCCGTTGAACCCCAGCGCTGGACCCCCGAATGGCCATGCCCACGCTCGATCAGCAGACGGTGCCGCAGCAGTGGCGCCACCGGCACCTGCTCGATCTCGAACGGCTCTCGCCCGACGAGATCCGCACGCTGCTCGACACTGCCACGCTCTTCAAGGAGGCGACCGACGGCTGCCGCCGGAAACTCGCCGTGTTGGGTGGCACCACCGTCGTCACGCTGTTCTTCGAGAACTCCACTCGGACCAAACCGAGCTTCGCCTTGGCGGCCCGCCGCCTGGGGGCTGATGTCATCGACTTCTCGGCCTCGTCGAGCAGCCTCTCGAAGGGCGAGTCGTTCATCGACACGGCCAAGAATCTCGAGGCCATGGGGATCGACGCGGTCGTGGTGCGGCACGTGACCCCCGGCACGCCCCACCTGCTCGCCCAGCACCTCTCCGTGGGAGTGATCAACGCCGGCGACGGCCCGCACGAACATCCCACGCAGGGACTGCTCGACATCTTCTCGATCCGGGAGCGGCTTGGCGACCTCTCGGGCGTCACCGTCGGCCTCGTCGGCGACATCGCCCACAGCCGGACGGCCCGGTCGAATCTCGGGGGGCTCGACAAGCTCGGGGCGAAGGTCATCTTCTGCGGCCCGCCCACGCTGGTCTCCGACCGCTGGCGGGAGCTCGGCGTCGAGGTCTCGCACGATCTCGACGCGATCGTGCCGCGATGCGACGTGCTCAATCTGTTGCGGATCCAGTTCGAGCGGCAGAACACGAGGCCGTTTCCCTCCGTCCGCGAATATGCCCATCTCTATGCCATGACCCGCGAGCGGCTCAAGCGGGCCAAGAAGGACCTGCTGATCCTGGCGCCGGGGCCGATCAACCGCGGGGTCGAAGTGACCGCCGAGGTGGCCGACTGTCCCCAGTCGCTGATCCTCGGACAGGTCGCCAACGGACTCGCCGTGCGCATGGCCGTGCTCTGGCTGACCTGCGGGCCGCGACATCCCGATGTGATCGGTCGGCAGGCCGCCGACAGCTCTCTCTCCGCTGCGAGGATTCTCTGATGGCCACGCTTCTCATTCGCGGCGGCCGGGTCGTCGATCCCTCCCAGGGCATCGACCGGGTCGACGACGTGCTCGTCCGCGACGGGCAGGTCGTCTCGATCGGCCACGCTGGCACGCAGCCGATCGGCAAGGCCGACGAAA
>JBPCTA010000461.1:0-5772 GCA_051006595.1 Pirellulales bacterium | reverse complement strand
GCTCGGGACTACCCATGCCCCGTCGCCGGACGCTCGCTGCGGGCATCCTGCCCTTCGCTAACTCGGACGCCGCCATCGCTTCGCCATCCTGGCTGCGCTTGGCGTCATACGCCGGCTTCGGGGCACGGGCAGCCCCTCGCTGACTTCATGCCGTTTTCGTACAAGCCGACCGGCCGTAAGGCCGCGGGCTGCCCTGCGTTTGGTGCCGGGGCCACCGATCGCGCGTCAGGCACCGCCGATGAGGTCGCAGAGCACCGCGTCGGAGACCGACTGCGGACAACTCCAGACGAGAAAGAAGAGCGACTCGCGGACGAGCCTTTCCACCGGATGCCCCGCCACAAAGCCCGCCCCCTTCGACGCCGTGAGGGCCCCCTGCGCTGCGCGGACCACGAGGCTGTTGGCATCGGCCCTGAGCCGATCACGATCCGCCGGCTCGATGCCGCCGCGGGCCGCCGCGGACAGCCGCTCGGCAACCGCGTCGATCTCGGAGGCGAAGCCCGCCGCGATCGCTGCGAGTCCGGCCCTCGATGCTGCCTCGCGGGCCATGACGGCCGCGGAAGCTCGCGCCGCGCCCAGGGCCAACGCCGTCGTCGCCAGGCCTCCCGTGCGGATGCCGTCGCCAGTCGCCGGGGCGATGGCATGCTGGGGTCGCACACCCGCGAACCGCACGGCCGACGTTCGGCTCCCAGTGAGCGCGAGCATGGAGAGCGGCGGATCGATCGTGAGGCCCGCGGCATCGGTCGGCACGACGAAGAACATCTGCCCACCATCGTTGCTGGCCGCGCCGGTCACGATCGTGTTGGTGGAGTCAGCCCCGGTCACCCATGGACAGAGGCCGTCAAGCCGCCATGTGTCATCCATGCGAGCGGCGACCAGAGCCGGCCTGCCCAGATGCCGCCGGCTCGTGCTCAACTGCGAGATGCCCACGGTCGTCCACCTTTCGCCGCGGACGAGTGGGGGCAGCAGGTCATCGCGAATCGCAGCCGGCGCAGTCGTGATGATCCGCACGGCAGCAGCCCACTGCGTGAGGGCGAGCGCCGTCGTCAGGCACCGCTCGGCGATCGCGACCAGCGCCTCGATGACGGCCGGCTCGGAGGCAGCCGTGCCGCCCTGGTCGGTGGGCACGAATCCCGCGAGCAGGCCGGCACGGGCGAGTTCCGCAAAACTTCCGCTCTGCCACGGCCCCACAGAGGCCGAGGCTTCGGCCAGGCGGCCGAGCCCCCGGCACAAGGAATCGAGCTCGGCGGAATGCGGTCGATCGCGGCCGGGGGCGAACATACGGAGCATGATGCACGGCTCGGAGCGTTCCCGATTGGTCGGTCGCATCGGAAATGCCTCTGGTTATACTGCCTCGACTTCTGGCACGGTGTCCTACCCTCTCCTCGCCATCCCGGAGCTGCACCCATGAGCCAGGCTGAAGAACTCTCGGCCCGCGGCGTTCCCGCCACGATTTCCACAAACGGAACCCAGAACGGCACTCCGAAAGGAATGCCGGCCGCCGGCCCTGCACCGCTGCGGCTCGACGAGCTGTCGCCGCAAAATCTCTACGACAAGTGCATGGCGCTGGCCCGTAACCTCTGGTGGAGCTGGCACCCCGAGGTCACGAACCTGTTTCGTGAGCTCGATCCGATCCGCTGGCGGCAGTTGGATCACAACCCGATCGCCCTGCTGGCCGAGTTCACTCCCGAGCGGCTCGAGGCCCGCGCCGGCGAACTGGTGCTCTACAGCCGGATCAACCAGGCCTACCGGCGGCTCAAGGAATACCTCGCCAATGAATCGAGCTGGAGCACCGTTCATGCGGGCGTGCTCGGCTCGAAGCCGGTGGTCTATTTCTCAGCCGAATTCGGCATCCACGAGTCCGTGCCGATCTACTCTGGCGGCCTCGGTGTGCTCGCCGGCGACCATATCAAGAGCGCCAGTGGCCTCGGCATCCCGCTGCTCGCTGTCGGCCTGTTCTATGACCAGGGCTACTTTCGCCAGCAACTCGACATCGACGGCTACCAGCACGAGGAATACCTGCAGTCGCGGGAAGATGCCCTGCCGATCGAACCGGCGCTCGACGTCGATGGCAAGCCTGTTCAGGTGCAGATCGACACTCGCAGCGGGCCGCTCTATGCCAAGGTCTGGAAGATGGCCGTGGGACGCGTCAGCCTGTTCCTCCTCGACTCCGACGTCGAGGGCAACTCGCCGGAAGATCGCGAACTCACCAGCCGCCTCTATGGCGGCGACACCCGCATCCGCATTCGCCAAGAACTGATTCTCGGCGTGGGCGGCGTGAAGGCGATCCGCGCCATGGGCATCGTGCCGGGCGTCTATCACCTCAACGAGGGCCACTCGGTGTTTGCGACGCTCGAGGCGGTTCGCGGCCGCATGGAGCGAGACGGCTATCCGTTCGACGACGCGGTTCGCCGCGTGGCCCGGCAGACGGTCTTCACCACCCACACGCCTGTCCCGGCGGGGCACGACCGATTCGATAACGGCCTTATGGAGGAGCATCTCGGCCCCACCCGCGACGCCCTCGGCATCTCCCACGATCAGCTCATGGGTCTCGGGAGGGTGGAGCCCCACAATCATGGCGAGCCGTTCTGCATGACGGTGCTCGGTCTCAAGATGTCGCGCCGGGCCAACGCCGTCAGCGCCCTCCATGGCCATGTCAGCCGCCGCATGTGGGCCAACCTCTGGCCGTGGCGGATCGAGGAAGAAGTGCCGATCGGCCACATCACCAACGGCGTGCACGTGCCGAGCTGGCTTTCATGGCAGATGCTGCAACTCTACGACCGGATCTTCCCCGCCAACTGGTTTCGCCGCATGGGCGAGCCCGACATCTGGCAGAAGATCCACGAGTGTGACCCCGGCGAACTCTGGGAGACGCACTATGCCCTCAAGAACCTCCTGCTCCAGTTCGTCCGCCGCCGGCTCTCGCGGCAGTGCCGCCGTCGTGGTGAATGCGACGAGGCGGTGGAGATGGCGCGGACGGTGCTCGACCCCAACATCCTCACGATCGGCTTCGCCCGGCGGTTTGCGACGTACAAGCGGGCCGATCTCATGCTGGCGGATCTTGACCGTCTCCACGATCTGGTGAGCAACGCCGAGCGGCCGATCCAGATCATCTATGCCGGCAAGGCCCATCCGGCCGACGAGCCCGGCAAGGCGCTGATCCGCCGGATCGCCAACCTCCGCAACGATGCCCGCTTCGCGGGCCGCGTGGTGTTCGTTGAGGATTACGACATCAACGTTGCGAGACACCTCGTGCAGGGCGTCGACGTGTGGCTCAACAATCCGCGCCGGCCCCTCGAGGCCTCCGGCACAAGCGGCCAGAAAGTCGTGCTCAACGGCGGCCTCAACTGCTCGATTCTCGACGGCTGGTGGGCCGAGGCCTTCGACGGCCGCAACGGCTTCGCGATCGGCCGCGGCGAGACCCACTTCAACGATGAGATCACCGATCGCCGCGACGGCGAGGCCCTCTTCAAGGTCCTCGAGAACGAGGTCATCCCGCTGTTCTACGACAGCGACGCCGACGGCCTGCCTCGCGAGTGGATCAAGATGATGATGAACTCGATCAGTTCTCTGGCGTGGCGGTTCAGCGCCCATCGCATGGTGATGGACTACGCCCGCGCCTGCTACGTGCCGGCGGCCGGTGGAGTGTCGTGCGATATGACGAATCGGTAGCGGCTCGGGGCAGCCCCTCGCTGAGTTCGTGCCCGTGACAGCCGACCGGCCGTGAGGCCGCGGGCGGGCCGCTGTCGGACTGCGTCACTCGTCGAGCGTGCGCCTGCCGCGGAGGAGATGGTGATAGTGCTGGGCGAAGCGATGGGCTTCGTCACGGACATATTCAAGCAGCCTCAGGGAGTAGGAATCGCGGGAGAGTCGGAGGGGCTCGCTACGACCGGGCATGAAGACCTCCTCTTCTCGCTTGGCCAGCGAGATCACGCACGGCGGTTCGACGCCCAGGCTTTCCAGGGCGTCGAGGGCGGCCGAGAGTTGGCCCTTGCCGCCGTCGATCAGGAGGATGTCCGGGGGCGAGCCGCCCTCGCGGGCGAGCCGCGCAAACCGCCGCGAGACGACCTCGTGGATGCTCTTGAAATCGTCGATGCCATCCACCGTCTTGATGCGATACCGCTTGTAGCCAGGCTTGAAGGGAAGGCCGTCGATGAACTGCACGAGGCTTGCCACCGTCTCGTTGCCCGCCAGATGGGCGATGTCCACGCCCTCGATCACCCGCGGCGGCTTGGCCAGACCGAGCACCTTCTCCAGGCCCGCCAGCCCCTTCTTCGGGTCCACCAGAAACACCTCGGGCTGCACGTGCTCCTCCAGATCGCCCCGCTGATCGAGCGTCTCCAGCAGCCGGATCTCGTCGCGGAGCCGGGCCGCCCGCTCGAACTCCAGCTTCGTCGAGGCCTCCAGCATGTCCTTCCGCATCTCGGCCAGGAGTTGTTTTTTGCCGCCGTCAAGAAACGTCTTCAGACGGTTGATGTCCTTGCGGTAATCCTCCTTCGAGATCCGCACGTTGCAGGGGGCGGTGCACTGGCCGATCGAGGCCAGCAGGCAGGGGCGAAACCACCGCCACTGCTCGTCGTCGGCTTCGATGTCGAGCGTGCAGGTGCGAAACTTGAAGATTCGCTGCAGCACCACGATGGCCCCGCGGAGCGAGCCGGCGCTCGTGAACGGCCCGTAGAGCTTCACTCCCTTCTGCCGCGGCGTCCGCGTGAACTCCACCCGGGGAAAGTCCTCGTGCGTCGTGATCTGCAGGTAGGGAAAGGTCTTGTCGTCCTTGAGATCGGAGTTGAAGCGCGGCTGCACGTCCTTGACAAGCCGGCTCTCGAGCAGCAGCGCATCGACCTCGCTCTCCGCCTCCAGATAATCGATGTCGCGGATCTCCAGAACGAGCTCGGCCGTCCGCCGGTCTTCCGCGGCCGCCTTGAGGAAGTAGCTCCCCGCCCGGGCCCGCAGGTTCTTCGCCTTGCCCACGTAAATCACCCGGCCGGCCGCGTCCTTCATCAGGTAGACGCCGGGCGTCTGCGGAAAGGTCTTCACCTTCCGCGCGGCGGCAGACCGATCCCTCGCGGCCACGGTCTCGGCCGCACCGGTGTCGGCGGGCGTCGTCTCGGCGGTGAGGTCGTGATCCGGCTCGCTCATGCGGTTCTTCCCATGGGCCGATTGTAGACGCCTCGGGAAGACATGCCGCCGGAAGCCGCCGCATCGGCGAACCGCGTCACATGCCGACGAGCGCGCGGAGATCCCTTTCGACCGCGTCGAGACGCTGGTGGAGCAGCTGCTTGGTCGCGGGAAGATCGGCCGCACTGCCCGGCGGGGCGTAGGTGAAGAGATAAAACTTGATCTTCGGCTCGGTGCCCGAAGGGCGAGCGGCCACGGCATTGGACAGCGGCGGGAACCGTCCGTCGGGGAGCAGCGCGGCCGCATCAGGGCCGGCGAGATCGAAGAGCACCACGTCGCTCTTCACGCCGGGGTAGGCGACGGGTTCGCTGCCCGGGGTCCAGGTCTGCAGGCTGGCCTGGTCGCGGGTGCGAACCACGCCCAGGCTTCCGAATGCTTTCGGCGGCGTGGCCCGCAGCGCCGCCATGATTTCCTTCATGCGTTCCATGCCCGTGGCTCCCGGCAGCATCACGTTGATCTGCCGCTCCAGGTGGCAGCCGTGGGTCACGAAGAGGTCGTCGAGCAGTTCGTGGGGCGATCTCCCTTCGGCCTTGAGCGCCGCGGTCTGCTCGGCCATCAGGAGCGCAGCCACGGCCGCGTCTTTGTCGCGGACATGCG
>JBPCTA010000460.1:0-2969 GCA_051006595.1 Pirellulales bacterium | reverse complement strand
CCCCTGCCAGGAAGGTGTTCCACGCCGTCTGGTTGAACGGCGACATCGGCACGCCGCTCCCGACGACGGCCGAGCGAAAGCCGTAGCTGTTGATCCAGGGCTGCAGGTCGGGGAACGAGACCTGATTGTCGCCGTTGAAGTCGCCCTGCGTGAAGCCCTGCGAGGTGGTGCCGTAGTTGCTCTGCATCGTCTGAAAGTCGGCGAAATCGACGACCCCGTTCAAGTCGGCGTCGGCCTGAATCGGCAGCGTGGGCACGATCCGTCCGGCGAGCGTCGGGTCGGGCAGATAGTCGAGGAAGCCCTCGACGATCTGCACGTCTTTCCAGTCAACCGTGTCGTTGCCGTTCATGTCGAACTTGAGGTTTGCCACATCGGTCTGCACCTGGCCGCGGATGGTGACCTGGGGCACGAAGAGGGCGAGATCGGCGGCGGTCACGGCGTTGTCGCGGTTGAAGTCGGCCGGCTTGAAGGCGGTGGCTCCGGCCACGGCATTGGCTCCCGATTCGCGATACATCAACTGCGTGGCCTGAAACGTGCCAGACGCGGCCGCGACGGGCACGGTGCGCGACTGCAGACGGTCGAGCACGAGATTCACGGAGCCGAGCGCCGCGGCCCGCTGCGAGCGATTGACCACCTTCGAGAGCCGGCCCTCCGCGTCGTAGCGATAGATGCCGGGAAAGCGGCTCAAGGGATTCGTTCCGGAGGCGTTGGTGTAGAAGACGAAGTAGAGATCGCTGCCCACCGTCGCCAGCGA
The DNA here is from genome assembly GCA_051006595.1 of Pirellulales bacterium. Taxonomy (GTDB): domain Bacteria; phylum Planctomycetota; class Planctomycetia; order Pirellulales; family UBA1268; genus QWPN01. The sequence continues at coordinate 2,215 of JBPCTA010000460.1, read as the reverse complement.
CGCGACCCTCTGCGAGGGCATGTTCACCGACACCTCGAAGAAGTCACGGAGGGTCGCGGCGGGCAGAGCCACGCTGCGGGCCGACGTGGTCGCGGCGTCGTGCGCGACAAAGTCGATGCCCCCCACGTTGCCGGTGCTGCCGCCGCCGGAGAGAAAGATTCTGTCGGTGCCTGCCGTCGTCATGACCGCAGGCTCTGAACTCGTGTCGTCCTCGTTCAGGATGCGCTGCGGGCTTCCCGACAGGGCGGCGAGTTTCCAGAGACCTCCGTAGGCCGCGCTCGAGTCGGAAAAGTAGATGCTCTGGCCGTCGCCGCTCCAGGCGAACTGGCGGGCGAGATTATTGCTCGTCGATGTGCCTCCGGCGACGGTCTGCAGGTCGGCCAGCGTCACCCGCGTGGTAAACACATCGGTGCCGTTTCCGGGGATGGCCGCCGTGCCGAGGTTGTAGGTGTAGAACTTTTTGGTCGCGGCCGGATCCACGGTGGCGACGGCGGGATAGCGGGTGTTGCCGCCGTCGGCGATCAAGGCCAGGGAATACGCCGCGTTCGATCCGATGGGCTTGGGATTGAGCAGGATGCCGCCTTGAACGGGCGAGGTGACGCCGCGGTCGGGATCGCCGTTGCGGTAATAGAGTTGCAGCGTCGATTCGTAGACGGTCGGCCCGGCCACCTGCGCCGCCGGAGGAGTCACGCCGGAAACCTTGACCACGGCAGGGTTGCCGTAGGCAGTCACAAACATCGTGTCGGTGGTCGGGTCATAGGTGTAGGCGGCCAGGTTTCCGCTCAGGATCCCGGCGGTTGTCAGGATGGGGGCGAGGTTGTCGACCTGCCCATGGGCCACGGCCGAGCACGCCGCCACCGCGAGCACGACAGACGGGAGCCATCGCATGTCGCGCCGTGGAGCGGCTTTGATCGGCAAGGAACGTCGCATGGTGACCGCCTTTCGGTGCGGCCTCGATCGGCCGCCTACGTCCCGCCGGCAGGCGGGTCAATCGATCTGAAAATACTCCACGCTGCCGTCAACGCACGTCCGCATGTAGCCGGGCGACTTGGCGGTGCTGTGCGGATAGCTTCGCTGAGCGGTGGCGATGATGTAGGAGGTGCTGGAGAACGGGCCGCGAAAGACTCTCAACCCGGGTTTCAGACTGTAGTTGTCCCACACCCAGTTGGTCTTCTGGATCTCCATGTTCGCGTCGCGGGTCTGCGATGGCGGATCAGGATCACTGGCCTTGAACGACGTGGTGAAAGCATACGTGTTGTCGAACGCCCGCATCTCGTCGGGCTGTGACGGGCAGATCCAGCCCCCCGAGCTCTTGTCGATCACCTGCTCCAAGATCGGCTGGAGGCCATAGGTTTCGGGCAGTGCCGAGGGATCGTTGGGCGACTTCAGGCCCGGTCGCATCCGGTAGCCCCAGTCGCCGAGTTGAGTGCCCGTGGGAAACGACATCTTGTTGCCGCGGTTGGATCGCGTCCGCTTGAAGTCGCGAAACACGTGCGTCGCCAGGCTGATCTGGCGGAGGTTATTCATGCAGGCGGTCCGGCGGGCTGCCTCGCGGGCCATTTGCACTGCCGGCAGCAAGAGGCCGATGAGCGTCGCGATGATCGCGATCACGACCAAAAGCTCGACGAGGGTGAAGGCTCGACGCGCGAAAACCATGCTTCGTAGGCGGGAGCGACCGTGTCGCCAAACGGTCGGACGCCATCCGACCCCCCGTTGATCAGACCGCATCGCTGTCGTCAGATCGCGGGGCGTAGCCATAAAAAAGGATTATTCCACGGCGGGACGGTTTGACAAGCAACGGGCGGCCCACGGGCCGGCCGCTTCGCTACCCGTTTCGTCCCAGCGTGGCCGCCGTTTCGTCCCACCAATCCCGATTCGTCCCAGCCCATGCCCGATTCGTCACATTTTTCGGGTTGGTCCTTGTGCGATCGCCAGCAACAGTTATGACACACGACGGCGGAGTGGTCTGGAACCGAGATTTTCGACACCCGGAAGGCATCGGAGGTGCTTGCATGATCCGTCACGCAGTGAAGTTCCGCCCCGTCGTTGCGGCTATCGCCGCAGCCATGATCGGCTCGTGCTGGTTGGCTTCGAGTGAGGCCGCGCCGGTCACGCCTGGCAACCTCGTCATCTATCGCGCGGGTTCAGGCACGAACGCGCTTGCGAGCACCGGCAACGACGTCTTTCTGGATGAATACACGCCTGCAGGGTCGCT
>JBPCTA010000459.1:0-2578 GCA_051006595.1 Pirellulales bacterium | reverse complement strand
CGGTCCCCGGCATCATGCGGCCCTTGTCGGAACTGTCCAGAATGAGAAATGGCTTTCCACCGGCGGTCTTCGGATCGGAAAGCATCACGTCGATCCCAACGTGCTTGTTCCCCGCGCCGAATCCGACCACGTTGCGGGCCGCTGCGCTCCCCTCGTCGAGGCTCACCACCTGGCCGGTGAGTCGCCAGCCGTCGGCCGGAGGCGGGGCCTGCTCGGTCCAAAAGACGGCCGGCCAGCCGGCCTTCGCCATCTCGTCGGCGACGAGTCGCGCCACCCCGACGCCCGGCGGTTCGCTGCGGTCGTAGCCTGTGACCATGTCCGCGACGCGGGGCCGTGAGGCGATCAACTGCCGCACTGGCCCCTGCGGCAGGAGCCCCGACGACGCCTGCTGCCGGAGTTCCTCCTGCAAGGCTGGATCGATCGTGAACGGCAGCACGTAGATCCGCGCCGGCGGCGACGTCGGCCAGGCAACGGCTGGAGCCGCTGCCGAAACGCTCGTCGGCCCCAACGTCTGTGCCAGTGAGACGCCCTCGAGTCCGCACCAGAAGCCGCACGTCATCACGATCAGCCACGGCAAAGACCGCATGATTTCAGACCTCCCTGACACCCTTCTTGCGACGGCGGAAACCAGCCGCCCATGCTCAGGCGGCAGACTAGCGAGGCGTTGTGGGCTGCGGAAGGCCGAAACGGCCCGAAACGCCTGAAAACCGCCCGGTCGTCGGGGCAGTCGGTGATTGCGGCGGTGTGGTTGACCGGGCCGTCCGGCGCGGTCGAATAGGGAACCATGGCTATTTTCGACTGGATCAGCCGCCGCGTCTTCAACGCCGTCCACGGCAACAACCTCGTCTATAACACCTGCTGGGAGGATCCCCGGCTCGACCGGGAGGCTCTCCGGATCGGGTCCGACGATGAGATCCTCGTGATCACGTCGGCTGGCTGCAACGCGCTCGACTATGCGCTCTGCGAGCCGCGTCAGGTGCATGCCGTGGACATGAATCTGCGGCAAAATGCCCTGCTCGACCTGAAGAAGGCGGGCATCAAGAGCCTGGAGTTCGAGGACTTCTTCCGGATGTTCGGCGAAGGCCGTTTGCCGGGCGTTCGCGGGATCTATGACCAGCAGCTTCGCTGCCTGCTGCCGGCGGCGTCGCAGGCGTTCTGGGATGGCCGTATCAAATGGTTCGATGACCCGAAGCGATCCTTCTACTTTCGCGGCACCTCCGGATTCTTCGCCAAGCTGGCGAAGGTCTACACCGACAAGATCATCAAGATCCGGCCCCATCTCGACCGGCTGCTCAACGCCTCGAGCCTCGAAGAACAGCGGCAAATTTACGACATTCACATCCGCGACAAGTTCGGCAAGGCCCTGCGGTTTGCTCTGAATCGTGACACCACGATGGCGATGTTGGGCGTGCCACGGGCGCAGCGACGGCAGATCGAGGCCACCTACTCAGGCGACCTCGCCCAGTTCGTTCAGGATTGCCTGGAGGGCGTGTTCATCGGCCTGCCGATGAAAGACAACTACTTCTGGCGGCTGTACATGACCGGCTCCTACACGCCGTCATGCTGTCCCGAGTATCTGGTGCCGGCGAACTTCGCTCGGCTCAAGTCGGGGCTCGTGGACAAGGTCACGACCCACACCGCCTCCGTTCAGGGATTCCTCGAGCGGCACGACGGCACGATCTCGCGATTCGTGCTTCTCGACCACATGGATTGGCTGAGCGAACACCTTTTCCCCCTGCTCGAGTCGGAGTGGCAGGCGATCGTGGACCGGGCGACCCCGCGGGCCCGGCTGATCTGGCGGAGCGGCGGCATCAATACCGACTTCTTGGATCAGGTGCGGGTCAACGTGGCCGGCGTCTCCCGTGGCACCCGCGACATTCTGGCGTATGACCGTGACCTCGCCGCCCGCCTCCATCCGCTCGACCGGGTTCACACCTACGGCAGCTTCCACATCGCGGAACTGACGGTGTAGAGCCAACGACTTCTGCGAACGAGACCGTATGCCGCAGATGGCGATCGCCTGCCGCATTCCTACGGCGTGGCCGCAGGCCGCCGGGGTAGGCAGGAGGGTTCTAGGATCTCGAGTGTCGCCCTGTCGGCATCGAGGGCCACGCGGGCTCCGAGCGGAAGCGTGGCGTTGTCGGCGACATGACCACACGGAAAGTCGGCGACCACTGGGCAGCCCAGCGAGCGACAGTATTCGAGCACTACCTCCCGCTGTTCCCGCTCCTCCTGCTCCTTTGGCTTCTCGGGTGTGTCATCGCATGTGAAGCGGCCCACCACGATGCCGGCAGCCGCATCGAGAACCCCCGCGAGTCGCAGGTGCGACATCATGCGGTCCACGCGATACGTCCGCTCGCCGACGTCCTCGATGAACAGCACCGCTCCTTCGGGATTGATCGCATAGGGCGTGCCGAGTGTGGCGCAAATCAACGATAGGTTGCCGCCCACCAATCGTCCCTCGCAACGGCCCCCGGTGATCGTCGTCACCCGCCCCTGCGTGGGCACGGAAATGATCCGTGAGGCCGCAGTCGCGTCAAGCAGCAACATGTCGCGAAACGAACGGTCAGCAAACGAG
>JBPCTA010000458.1:0-5594 GCA_051006595.1 Pirellulales bacterium | reverse complement strand
GGGGGTAAAATAACCGTTTTTTCGGCAGTTTAAGGCCGATTGAAGGGTCGTCCTCGGGACGACCGATAGAAATTTGCGTGGCTTCTCGAACATACCTAGATTACCGTTTTCCCCTGTCAACCAGCCGCCTCCAAGCAAGCGTCCTGTCGGCTGCCTAAGACTGTAGATATTTCCTCCCGCCTGTCGTGACTGGCCATATTTTGCCTCGCCCACCGGTCATCTTTTCCGTACGCCTCGCCGGGAGATTTCGGCGCGACGCTGGTTTTCAGGCCACTGAGTCGATTCGGCGGCCTCAACAGGGGATTTGGCACGCCACGTGCTTCTTCGAGAAATGTTCGAAAAAACTTTCGCAGTCCGACGAGGGAAGCGTAAACTCTCGTCATCGTTCTGCGAAGACGGTTGCGGCCAACCGCAGGCGTTCTTTCCGACGAGGCAGCGGTGAGCGACGGTTTTTCGATCAGCGCTGCGGTTTGAATCATGGTGCCGCGAGGAACGGGTATCGCAAGCGAACGCGCGTCCGTGTGGCGTGCGGCGTTACCATCCGGCCTCGAGGTGTAGGAATCTTTTCGTCACATGGCCACTTCGGCCGGTCGGTTGTCGGTAGGTTTCTCCCCCCCGTCGTCCACGAGCCTGTCCGCGAAGATCATCTTCGCCGGGGGCCTTTCTCCAGCGGCCCCGGATTGCCGGCCGCCCTGACGACTTCATCCGTCGGGTTTGAACGGACGTCTGCCCACGCAGACAGGACTGTTCGGGCGACGCGCCTGCACAGTGCCGTTGTGACCCGTGCGGCCTTTCTTCCAGGAACACCCGCCGGAGTGTCCGGTGGCTGGAGAAGGCGCACAAAACCAGACCCTCGCACGCGTCTGCGGACGGTCTAACAAGAGCTGCATGCCATCCATGGAGATCAAGTCGCTCAAGGTTCTTCGCGGCCCCAACCAGTGGGCCTCGTTTCCCTGTCTCGAGGTCTGGGTCGATCTCGGCCGGCTCGAGGAGTTTCCGTCGAACACGCTGCCGGGCTTCAACGAGCGGATCATGGGCTGGCTGCCGACCATGATCGAGCACCGTTGCTCGATCGGTGAGCGGGGCGGGTTCTTCGAACGCATGCGGACCGGCACCTGGATGGGCCATGTGCTCGAGCATGTGACGCTCGAACTCCAGACACTCGCGGGCACCCCCGTGGGCTACGGCCGCGCCCGGGAGAGCAAGACGCCCGGGGTCTACAAGGTCGTGATCGAATACAAGGAGGAGAAGTTCGCGATCGAGTGCCTCCATGCAGCGCATCGACTGATCATGGCGGCGATCGACGATACGTTGTTCGACGTGTCTGCCGAGTTGAAGCGGCTGCGGTCGGTGCTGCTCGACGTGCAACTCGGCCCCAGCACCCGATCCATCGTCGAGGCGGCAGCGGCTCGGGGCATCCCTTCGCAGCGGCTGACGGAGGGCTCGCTCGTGCGGCTCGGGCATGCCGCGAAGCAACGGCGGATCCTCGCCGCCGAGACCGATCGTACCGGCGCTGTCGCCGAAACGATCGCGCAAGACAAGGAACTCACGCGAACCCTGCTCGCCGAGTCGGGCATTCCGGTTCCCGAGGGGCGGCCCGTCAGCGATGCTGCCGACGCCTGGGCCGTCGCGGAGGAGATCGGTGCGCCGGTGGTGGTGAAGCCGCGCTATGGCAACCAGGGACGTGGCGTGTCGGTCAATCTCGTCACCCGTGAGGAGGTCGAGAAGGCCTGGATCCTCGCCAACGAGCAGGATCCCGCGGTCGTCGTCGAGCGATTCGTGCGGGGGGCCGACTATCGTGTGCTCGTCGTCGGCGGCAAGATGGTGGCCGCCGCCCGTCGGCACCCGCCGATCGTCACCGGGGACGGCGCCGCGACGGTGCGGCAGCTCGTCGATCGTGTCAACGAGGATCCGCGGCGATGCGGTGATCATGCCACGTCGCTCAGCCCGATGGTGATCGACGAGGTAGCCGTCGCCGTGCTGCGAGAGCAGGGGATGACCGAGGAGAGCGTGCCGGAGGCAGGCCGGAGCGTCATGCTTCGCAGGAATGCCAATCTGAGCACCGGTGGTTCGGCCGAGGACGTCACCGACATCGTCCACCCCGACGTGGCCGCCCGGGCCGTCGAGGCCGCACGGATCATCGGGCTCGACGTGGCTGGCATCGATCTGGTGATGGACGACATCACCAAATCGCTCGAATCCCAGCGGGGCGTCGTGATCGAGGTCAACGCGGCCCCTGGCTTGCGGATGCACCTCGAGCCGACGGTCGGCACGCCCCGGAACGTGGGCGCCGCGATTGTCGATGCGCTCTTCTCTCCGGGCGATGACGGCCGGATTCCGACCGCCGCCGTCACTGGCACCAATGGCAAGACGACGGTCGTTCGGCTCATCTCCCACCTCGCCACTGCCGGTGGCGCCACTGTCGGCACCACCTGCACCGAGGGCGTCTGGATCGGCGGGCGGCCGATCGACGCGGGCGATTGCAGCGGACCGAAGAGCGCTCGCCGCGTGCTCGCCAATCCATCGGTCACGACCGCCGTGCTCGAGACGGCCCGCGGCGGCATTCTCCGCGAGGGCTGCGGCTTCGACAGTTGCGACGTGGCGGTGGTGACCAATATCGCCTCGGGCGATCACCTCGGGATCGCCGAGATCGACACCCCCGAGCAAATCGCCTGGGTGAAGGGGGCCATCGTCGCGGCCGTCCGGCCCACCGGGGCCGCCGTCTTGAATGCGGGCGATCCGCTCGTGGTCGGCATGAAGAAGTGGTGCAAGGGCCACGTCGTCTACTTCGCGCTCGATCCGGCGAATCCCGTGCTCGTCGAGCATCTCGCGCAGGGCGGCCTCGCCGCCACCGTGCGCGAGGGCTGGATCGTGCTCTGCGACGGTCCCCGCGAGACCCGTCTCGCTCATCTCGATCGGGTGCCGCTCGTGCACCGCGGGCTCGTCGACTTCCAGGTGGAAAACGTGCTGGCCAGTGCCGCCGCGGCTTGGCGGCTGGGCGTGCCCCTCGAACTCGTGAGGCTCGGCCTCGAGAGCTTCTCGAGCGGTTCCGGAGGATCGCCCGGCCGGTTCAACCTGCTCGATCTCGAAGGCGCCTCGATCGTGGTCGACTACGGCCACAATGTGCCGTCGCTCGAGCGAATCTGCGGATCACTGGCGAAGGTCCCCCATCCGCGACGAACCGCCGTCTATTCCGCCGCCGGCGACCGCCGTGACGAGGATCTCGTGACGCAGGGAAGGCTCCTCGCCGCCACGTTCGACCGGATCGTGATCTATGAAGACGCCTACATCCGCGGCCGTCAGCCGGGCGACATCACGCGGCTGATTTCGCAGGGGATCCGCGAAGGCATGCCAGCGGGCAAGACGGTGGCGATCGAAACCGGGGGCGACTGGGCGACGAGCGCGGCGCTCGTGCTCGATGCCGTCAGCGCGGGCGACCTGGTGCTCCTGCAGCCCGACACGATCGAGCAGACGATCCCGTGGCTCGCGGAGCGGTATGGATCAAGGCTCAAGGAGTCCGTGTTCGACGAGTTTGCGGGCATGGGCCTCGGCGACGTCAGCGCGATCGTTCCCAAGCCCGGCGAACCCGTCGAGGTGAAGATCGTACGGGTGGGCCGGGGTGTGGTTGCGACCCGCGGCATCGCCGCCGGCGAGACGATCCTGAAGGCGTGGGGCGCACAGGTGCCGCAGCGGTCGCGGCACACGATCCAGGTTGATCGCCAGACTCACATTGTGCCCGAGGGGCCGGCGGTGCTCATGAACCACTCCTGCGACCCGACCTGCGGCGTTGTGATCCGCTCGGGCTTGAAGGAGATCGAGATTCGTGCCTTACGGCCGATCGCTGCCGGCGAGGAGATCACGGTCGACTACGAGACCTTCGAGGAGGAGGTTGCCCACTTGGGCGGTCCGTGCCGCTGCGGGTCTGCCAAGTGTCGTGGCCGGGTGGCTGGATACAGGCACCTTCCCGCCGCCATGAAGGCGAGCTACGGCACATTCATCGCTGAATACCTCCGGATTCTCGAGTCGGAGGCGTCGCAGCCCGTCGGGGTCTGAGCAGGAGATGCTTCGCGACCATCGTCTCCTCCGGCGGCCACAGGTCCGCATGCCCTGGCGGTGGTCGAGGCTACCCGTGCCCGAGCGGCTCTCCCTCTCGGGCACGGTTCGTTGACCGCGGGCAGGAATCTGCCAGGGAGCACCGCGATCGTCGCGATCACAGCGGCGGTCGTTGACGACCCTCGGATGGGCCCGCACAATCGCCTGTCTATGCTGCTCTGACGGCTGCTCGACACGGAGGATTCCAGGTGCATACTCCCATGAATTTCGTCGAACTCGAAGATTCTGAGGTCTGGTCTGCCATCGCCGCCGAACAGGTGCGGCAGCAGGAGGGCCTCGAGATGATCGCCAGCGAAAACTTCACGAGCCCGGCGGTGATGCAGGCGGTGGGCAGCGTGCTCACCAATAAATACGCGGAGGGCTACCCCGGCCGGCGCTATTACGGCGGCTGCGAGTTCGTCGACAAGGTCGAAGACATCGCCCGCGACCGGCTCAAGAGCCTCTTTGGCGCCGAGCACGTCAACGTGCAGCCCCACTCCGGCAGCCAGGCCAATGCGGCGGTGTATCTCGCCGCGATCCAGCCAGGCGACACCGTCCTCGCCTTCGACCTCGCTCACGGCGGCCATCTCACCCATGGCATGAAGCTCAACGCCTCGGGCGTGTTCTACAAGTTCGTCCATTACGGCGTCCGCCGCGACGACTGCCTGCTCGACTTCGACCAGGTCGCGAAGCTCGCCCGCGAGCACAAGCCGAAGCTGATCGTTGCCGGCGCGAGCGCGTATCCCCGTGAGATTCCCCACGGCACATTTGCCGAGATCGCCCGCGAAGTGGGCGCGAAGCTGCTGGTGGACATGGCCCACTACGCCGGCCTCGTGGCCGCCGGGATTCACGACAACCCGGTGCCCGTGGCCGACTTCGTGACCAGCACCACGCACAAGACCCTCCGCGGCCCGCGTGGCGGGATCGCGATGTGCCGCGAGGCCCACGCCAAGGATCTCGACCGCTCAGTGTTTCCCGGCCAGCAGGGTGGCCCGCTGATGCACGTGATCGCGGGCAAGGCGGTGGCCTTCGGCGAGGCGCTGCGGCCCGAGTTCAAGACGTATGCCAAGCAGGTCGTGGCCAACGCAAAGGTGCTGGCCGAGGCGCTCGCTTCCGGTGGTGTGCGGCTCGTCAGCGGCGGCACCGACAACCATCTGATGCTGGTGGACGTCACGCCACTCGGCATCGGCGGCAAAGTTGCCGAGCAGACGCTCGACCGCTGTGGGATCACCTGTAACAAGAACATGATCCCCTACGACGAGCGGAAGCCGATGGATCCCTCGGGTATCCGCCTCGGCACGCCGGCACTCACCACCCGCGGCATGGGTGGCGACGAGATGAAGCGGATCGCCCAATGGATCCTCCGGGCGCTCAAGCACACCGACGACGCGACCGTGGTGGAGGCGACCCGCCACGAGGTGGCCGAACTCGCCGAGCAGTTTCCGGTGCCGGCCGCCCGGCTCCAGGCCGGCGCCGAGGCCGTGGCCTGAACGGGGCAGCCC